>JAADDC010000061.1 GCA_013154145.1 Candidatus Iainarchaeum sp.
ACGATGGGCTCGCCGAAGCTCACCCTCACGTTGTCGGGGGCGTGGAGCACCCTGAGGTCAAAGTCCGCGAAGGGTGCCACGCTGGACTCCCAGGTGAGGACAACGTTAACTTCGGAGGGAGACCCCCTGATGAGGGTGATGGAGAGGGGGTTAAAGGTGAGTCCGGGGATGATCTCCGAGGGAACCGTCTTGAAGCTGTACTTGGACGTGACGTAGCGGATCTCGCCCGCGTACTCGTAGGACCAGGTGGAGGTGACGACGCAGGAGAGGTTCTTGTCGGTGTCCTTGAGGCGGGTGACGGAGATACTCAGGTAGCCGTCGTCGAAGGAGCCGAGGCTCCTGGGGAACTCCAGAGAAACCTCGTAGGAGTCGAGGTTATCACAGTCGAGGTCGTGGCCCACGAAGCGGAGGTCGTGGGCCGAGTTGTTGATCACCTTCACCTCCACCTCGTTGGAGCCCGTGGGTATGGGCACCACGGCGGCGGAGGGGACGTACTTGATGAGGGCCTCGCCGGTGGTGGCGAAGATGACCTCCGGCGAGAGGACGCAGTTGTAGATGTCTGAGTAGCAGGCGAGAACGATGTCGCCGCCCCTGGCGGAGGGGGTGACGGTGGCCGTGTAGGCTGTCCCGTTCCACGTGAATTCAATGGGGAGATCTCCTTCGACACCGGGGCCGCCGATGACCTTGGGGACGATGAGCGATGGCTCGTCGGGCACGGAGGCGGGCCTGGCCACCACAGTAGTCTTCTCTTCAACTGCCACGGGACTAACGGCAAGGACGATGGTCCTTTCGCCCCACACGGTTAGCTTAAAGGAGTAGGTGCCGAGGCTGACGCCGTCGGGCGTGAAGAGCGTCACGTCCACCGCGTAGGTACCTTCAGGGAGCGTAAGGCTCGTTCTGCCTTCGTCCACCTCGAAGGGAGTGAGGGAGAGGTTCACACTATCCGAGAAGAGGGTGGTGGTGCCGTCGGAGACGCTGATCTTTGCCTCGGCGGGACCGTCATAGGAACAAGAAAGACCCAGGACCACGAGGTCACCGGCCTCGTCAGAGAAGAGCGTCCGCTTCGTGTAGGTCCCGTCCACGCGGCTGAGGAGGAAGAGGGAGGCTCCCCTGGAACACGCGGTAGGTTCTTCGGGGAGTACCAGTAGCGTGAGCTTCTTGCCCTCGGGTGTGTCGGGCTCCGGGACGGTGAAGGTCCTCCCGTCCCTGTTCACCTCCAGCCTGTAGGCGAAGGCGGCGTAGGTGTAGGGTAACTCGTTGACGTCGCCCACGCTCACGTTAACGGAAACCTCCACGGTCTTGCCGGAGGAGCTGACCTTCACGGGGGAAGAGATGACCTCGGCGTCATCGCTGAGGGAGGTCACGTAGAGGGTGGCCGTCTCGTCGGGCCTCAGGGAGACCTCGAAGACCAGCTCGTATTCACCCGGCGAGAGGGCAGGGTACTCAGCTCCACCCTTTCTTATTGCCTTGAAGCGGACATCGGGGGCGTCCACCAGGGGCACCATCTCGTAGCTCTTCTCGACGGGAGAGATCACCGTGAAGTTGTCCTCCACGGGGAGGAAGAGCTCGTGGGTGGCCGTCATCCTGTACTCGCCGGGTGGCAGCTCGAAGAGCGCGCACCCGTCCTCGCCGCTGGAATTCTCTTCATAGACGGGCGTTCCGTCCATCTTGTAGCCGCTGATCACCACGCTCACGCCGTCAACCTTTTCGAAGCCCCTAACGAAGCAGAGCTTGACGGGATAGAGGGTCTCCACCACCTCGAGGGAGCCCTCAAAGACTGTCACGGGGATGTCATTGATGACATAGGAGAGCTTCATGTAGGCGTCCGTGTAGGCCTCGTAGGAGAGGGTGGTGGAAGAGGGCAAGTCATCCACCGGCAGGGAGCTGGAGTAGGAGCCCGCGTCCGTGTTGAGCTCCACGTTCAGGGTACCCGGCACCTCGTAGCTGAAGGCCCAGATCTCCAGCCTGCCGGGGCCCGAGGGGATGGAGTCCCTCACGGGGCTGCCATCGTAGGTGACGGCGTACCAGAGGCTGGTACCGTCGGCGTAGGTGTAGGGGACCCTCGTGGCGTAAACGCTGTCTCTGATAGTTTCGGAGCGGGTGACGGCGCCGTAGCTGTCCTCGGCGTCCACGTAGAGCTCAAGGGGTAGTGAGGGGAAGTCAGAGGGGACGTCGTAGACCACGGGGACCCGGAACTCCACCACGTGGTCCCTGGGGGTTCCTTCCACGCTTTCTACTGCGAAGTGGGGCTGGTAGTCCAGGGGCACGTAGTCGTAGCCCAGCTTAGCATAAAGGACCGCCTTCACGGTACCCTCAGGGACGGCCACCTTCACGTAGAGGTAGCCGCCGGGGAAGAGGACCTTGCCCGTGGGGACGTCGGCACTCACGAAGTAGTAAGAGAGAACCGTGGGCACGAGGGGCGGCTCGATGACTTCCACGGGAATGACGCGGATGACCTCCGTGCCCGTGAGTATGCCGCCCTCGTAGAACTCGAGGACGATCTTGGTGGGCAGGTTCGTCTCGAACTGGACGATGTAGGAACCGTAGCCGCTGACCGGCACCCTCACCTCGCTGTTGTTATATTTGATAAGCACCTCGCCGCTCCCCATGAAGGCGAGGGGCAGGTACACCTTGCCGTTGGGTGCTTCGATGGTGTTGTTGATGGGGACGCCCGCGTAGAACATGTTGCCCACTTTCTTGGGCGTGAAGGGAGCCAGCGGGAAGCTGAAGTCCCTGGCGACGCCGTCCACCTCCACCCTGATCTTGAAGTCGTTGACGATGTCCCTGGCCTCGGAGGTGACGGTGATGGGGACGCTGATGGTCTCGGAGGGCTCGGGGGGACTGAAGGTGCGGGTGTAGGTCTGGGAACCGCCCAGCAGCACCGCCGGGGAGGAGGAGATGATCTTCACCGTGGCGGAGTCCAGCTTGGGGAACTCGATGACCACCTCGAGGGTGGCGCCAGAGACGATGGCAGGTATCTCGGCCCCTCCGTAGAGGATACGAACGCTCTTGATGATGGGGGAGGAGCCCTCGGGGAGGTACTCCTTGACCGTGAGGACGTCGGCTGGGATGTTCACCACCACGTCGCCGATGGTGGAGAGGTCCAGGGTGCCCTCGTAGTCGGCGTAGTCAGGGGTGGAGTAGACGTAGGTGTAGGTACCTGGAGGTAAAAAGATCTCCAGCGTATCGTTCACCTCGTAGCTGTTACCTGCAATGGTGATGGTTCCGGGGTATGGAACGTTGAAGACCACCCTCACCTTGGGGTCCGTGAGCGTGAAGGTGAGCGTCTTGTCAGAGAAGAGCTCCACCGTCTGGGTCTTCTCCTCGCCGTAGGCCCTGACCGTCACGTCGTAGACGCCGCCTGGAAGGAGAAGGACCACCGTGCCCGTGGTGGTGCTGGCAGACGCCGTGGTGGGACCCTCCACCTCAACGTAGAAGCTGTTCAGGTACTTGCCCTGGTATTCCACCCTCACGGTGAGGGTGTAGATTTCGCCGTCAGTACTAGTATCTGTTCCCGTGACGTACTGGGAGGTGGAGGAAACCAGGGAGAGCGGAACGTAGGCGAAGCCCGTGGAGTCCGTCGTCACCGTCACGCCGTTGACGACGGCCGTCCCGTTGACGATGGGATTGCCCTCTTTGTCTAAAACCTGCACCCTGAGGTAGGCGGCGCCGGTGCCCAGGTCCACGGAAACCTCCGCGTAGGAGTCCAGGAAGAACACGGAGCTCACGGTCGAGTAGTCGCCGTACTTCACCTCGATCTGGTAGTCGCCCGCCGGGAGGGAGGGGAAGTAGACGCTGCCATCCTCCCCCGTGACGTCCGTGTAGACGCTGCCCGTGGAGACGGAGAGGACCTTCACCGTGGCCCCGGAGACGGGCTGGCCCTCCAGGAGCACGCTCACCTTCAGGGCGTTCTGGAGGGTGCCGGCGTCGGGCTCTCCACCGTCGGTGAACAGGACGTCGCCGTTGCGGGAGAGCTTCACCGTGAGGACAGCCTCGGCCTGCTCGAGCGTGTAGGTCTTGGTGACGGACTCGTAGCCCACGGCGTCAATGGTCATCTCGACGGGGACGCCAATGGGGAGGCTGAGCTGCATCTCGCCCGTGTCGCTGGACTTGGTTATGGTGCGGCCGTCAGGAAGGAGGACGAGGACGCTGGCCTTCAGGGGGCGGCCCAGGTAGTCAACCACGTAGAGGGTGAGGACCCCGTAGGTTTCGCCCAGCTCGTCCTCCGGCTTGGACAGCTTCACCTCCACGGAGGAGTCCTCGAAGACGTCGAGGGTGAGCTCCCTCTGCTTATAACCTTCCGCCGAAACCTTCAGGGTGACGGTGCCCTCCGGGAGGGGCTTCACGGTGGCGAAGCCCGTGGAGTCCGTCGTCACCGTCGTGTAGAGCTCGCCGTTGAGGTATACCTCCACCACCGCGTAGGGGACAGGCTCCCCGTCGGGGCCCACCACGGAAACGTAGAGGGTGTAGGCGGGCGTGGAGGGGAAGAGGAAGAAGGCGGCCGCTCCAATGAAAATCAGGGCAAGGAGCGCCAGGAAGGCGGGGAACGGGGGTATGCCATGCTCGTCCAGCCAGTCGTGGACCTTGTAAACGGGGACGTTGTGGCTGTCGAGGGTGTCCAGTAGTTGATAGAAGGCGTCCTCGGCGCGGGCGTAGAGGTCACGCAGGAAGCCCATTACCACGAAGAAGTATTGGTAAAGGGTGGTTAAAAAGGTTGCCCGGGAAGAGTGATACGTGGAGCCCGGCTCGAAGGTCACCCTCCGCTGGAGGGGAAAGATCCTCAGGGGCGTCTTCGTTAAAGAGGATAAAGGTTTCATCGTCCTCAAGCTCTCCAACGGCTACAACGTGGGCATCCCGAAGGACGAAGCCGAAATCCTCTCCGTGGAAGGGAGGGAGCACATAGGCAAGCCAAGGTTCCACTACAGGCCAGTCCAGAACCCGGATTTACCAAAAGTGGGCATCGCCGCCACCGGCGGAACCATCGCCGCCCGGGTGGACTACGTCACGGGGGCCGTCACCGCCGAGTTCACCGTGGAGGACCTGGTCAACACCTTCCCGGAGCTCAACGAGCTGGCCACCCTCGTGCCCAGGCAGGTGTCCAACATCTTCTCCGAGAACATGGTGCCATCCATCTGGAGGGAGATCGCCCGGGGCGTCTACGAATTATTGAAAGAGAGTGACGGCGTGGTGGTCACCCACGGGACCGACACCATGCACTACAGCACCGCCTACCTCTCCTTTGCCCTGAGCACGCCCAAGCCCGTGGTCTTCACGGGGGCCCAGCGCTCCTCAGATCGGCCCTCCTCCGACGCCGCCCTGAACCTCCTCTCCTCCGTCTACGTGGCCGGCTACTCTCCTCTAAAGGGCGTGTTCCTGAGCATGCACGAGAGCAGCTCCGACGGCTGGAACGCCGTCCACCTGGGCACCCGGGTGAGGAAGATGCACACGAGCCGCCGGGACACCTTCAGGAGCATAGGCAGGGATCCCGTGGCGAGGGTCTACATCGAGGCCCGAGGTGGAAGAATCGTCAGGAAGGAGTTCCAGCTGCTGGATCCCGAGTGGACGAGAGAGCATCCCCTTGAGCTCAGGGACCACCTCAACGAGAACGTGGCCCTCCTGAAGTACTTCCCCGGCATGAAGAAGGAGCTCTTTGAGAGGGTGCTCTTGGAGCACGACGGCGTCGTCATCGAGGGCACGGGCTTCGGACACGTTAGGGAGGAGCTCATCCCCCTCATAAAGGAGGCCGTGGACAGCGGCGTCTTTGTGGGCATCACTTCCCAGACCATCTACGGAAGAACCCACTCCCACGTCTACTCCACCGCCGTGAAGATGGAGGAGGCCGGCGCCGTGTTCCTGGAGGACATGCTCCCCGAGACGGCCTTTGCCAAGCTGGTCTGGGTGCTGGGCCAGACGAAGGATCTCGAAAGGGCGAGGGATCTCATGCTCACCAACGTCGCCGGAGAGATTACCGAGAGGAGCGGGATAGAATGGAAGTTATAGTCATCACCGGGCCGCCGGCATCGGGGAAGGACACGGTGGCAGACCTTTTAGTAAAGAAAGGGTACAGGAAGCTGGACTTCTCCGACGTGCTCAAGGAATTATTCGTGGAGGAAAGGGGGAGAGAGCCGAGGGACAAGATGGAACTGACCGACTACGCCGCCGAGGTCAGAGAGAAAAGGGGGAGGGACGTCCTGGCCCGGATCATCGCCGAAAAACTGGGCGACGGGAAGCACGCACTGGTTGGAGCCCGCTCCCCCGAGGAGATAACTTTTCTAAGGAAAAGGTTCCCCGTGGTGGTGCTCCTGGTGGACGCACCGCCAGAGATCCGGGAGCAAAGGCGCCCCGGCAGTCTCGAAAGGGAAAGGAAGGAGGAGGTTCTGGGGCTGAAGGAAGCCGTGGAGATGGCCGACGTCGTCATCGTCAACGACGGGACGCTGGAGGAACTCGAGGAAAAGGTAAACTACTTCCTGAGTAACCTCCAGTGGTATAGGGTGGGGCTCAGGGCCGGCCTGGAGATACACCAGCAGCTGGACACCAAGAAGCTTTTCTGTTCCTGTCCGTCGGAGCTCAGGGAGGAGCACCACCTCAGCGTGGAGCGCTTCCTCAGGCCCGTGGCCTCCGAGCTGGGCGAGTACGACCCCGCCGCCCTCACGGAGTTCAAGAAGGGAAGGAAGTACATTTACTTGGCCAACAAAGAGGTCACATGCCTGGTGGAGCTGGATGAGGAGCCGCCCCACGACCCCACGAGGGAGGCCGTCGAGACGGCCATCATGGTGGGCCTCTACCTGAACGCCACCTTCTTCCCCTACGTTCAGGCCATGAGGAAGATCGTCATCGATGGTTCCAATACCACGGGCTTCCAGAGGACCATGCTCCTGGCCTTTGACGGGAAGCTGAAGCTCCCCCACACGGAGGTACGCATCCCCACCATCTGCCTCGAGGAGGACGCCGCCAGACCCGTCGAGAGGGGGAGCGACTTCGTGGTGTACAACCTTGACAGGCTGGGCATTCCCCTCATAGAGATCAGCACGGGGCCCGACCTGAGGACGCCCGAGGAGGTGAAGGAGGCCGCCGAGCGCATAGGGATGCTCCTCAGGGCCACGGGTAGGGTAAAGAGGGGCCTCGGAACCATAAGGCAGGACGTCAATGTTTCTATAAGGGGAGGGGCGAGGGTCGAGATCAAGGGTGTCCAACAATTGGAGAAAATGGATCTCTACGTGAAGAACGAGGTGATGAGACAGCTGAAGCTTTTGGAGCTCAGGGAGCTCCTGAAGGAGAGGGAAGTGCGGGTGGAGGAGCCCAGCGACGTGACGGAGGTATTCAGAGAAACGTCCGCCCGCTTCGTCAGGAAAGCCCTGGAAAGAGGAGAGGTGGCCATAGGATTCTGCGTGAGAGGAGCAAAGGACCTCATCGGCTTCGAGCTGAACCCCGGCCGGCGCTTCGGCACGGAGCTCTCGGACTACGTGAAGGTCCACGCGGGCCTGGGAGGAATCCTCCACAGCGATGAGCTGCCAGCCTACGGCATTGGTGAGGAGGAAGTGGAAAGGGTCAGGGAGCTCCTGGGATGTAAGGAGGATGATGCCTTTATACTTCTGGTGGGACCCAGGGAAAAGGCCCTCAGGGGACACGAAGTCATAAGGGAGCGGATTAACACCGCGATGGAGGGCGTTCCCCCCGAAACACGATCGCCGAGGGAGGACGGGACCACTTCCTACGCGAGACCTCTACCGGGGGCAGCAAGGATGTACCCCGAGACGGACGTGAAGCCCCTCATCATCGACGAGGAGATGATAGAGGAAATTAGAAAGAAGTTGCCGCCCCTCCCGGAGGAGAGGAAAGAAGCATACAGGGGGATGGGCCTGAGTGAGAAGATGGTGGAGGACCTGGTGAGGAGCAGACACGTCTTCCTGTTTGACAAGCTCGTGGAGAAGGGGATAGACGCGAAGCTGGCGGCCTCCATCATCCTCACCAAGTTCCCTTACTGGCGGCGGGAGGGCGTGGACGTGGAAGCCATCCCGGAGGAGACGTGGGTGGAGCTCCTGATGAAGTACGAAAAGGAGTACCCCAAGGGCGCCCTCGACGACATCGTGAAGCTAATTTCCGAAGGCAGAAGTGTCGACGAGGCCATAGACGAACTGGGTGCGCGGATGTTAAGTGAAGAGGAGACGCGAAAGCTCGTGGAGGAGGTGCTCGAGGGGTTCAGAAAAGAGGGAAGGGAGCCCAAGCGCGGAGCCATCATAGGAGAGGTGATGAAGAGGTCCCGGGGCAGGGCCAGCGGAAAGCTGGTCACCAAGATCCTCGGGGAGATGGGACTGTGAAGGAACTGGTCGAGGCCGTCAAGAGGAGGTTCCCACGGGGTGGAGTGATCGGCTTTACGTCCTTTGCCCACGGCATGGGCCGGAGCTACGTGAAGAAGAAGCTCCACGAAGTGTTATCAATGGATCCGGAGCTCAGGGAGCGGGTGGTCTCCCTGTCAGCCGGCGACGTCTTCCGGGAGATCGCCGCGGAGATGGGCTTCGACGACCTCAACGACTTCGTCCGCTACCTCGAAGCCCACCCGGAGGAGGCTTACAAGGTGGACACGGAGATCGACAGGAGGATCGGAAGCCAGATCAGGGAGCTCGTTGAAAGGGGTCACATCGTTCTCCTGGACTCCAACCTCTACGCACTTCCCCACGCATTGAGGGGACTGCCCCACGTCAGCATCGTCGTCTACGCCCG
>JAADDC010000062.1 GCA_013154145.1 Candidatus Iainarchaeum sp.
AAGTGGTAAAAGGGATCCAATAGCTTCAGCAGTTCCTTGACCACCGTCCTACCTCCCTTCCTATTAAATGTGAAAGCCTCAGGGGTTCCGGGACCTTGGAGCTCATCTGGTAGAGCTCGATGAGGCGTTTCGCCTCGCCCCGGCTCAGGCCCGCGAAGGAGACGTGGAGAATGCCCCTGCGTGTTTGGAGGGGCTCCGGAAGAGGAATCCTCAGGAGTTTTTTGAAGGCGGCGTGGCGCTCCCTATCCCTGAAGCTCCTCTCTATGAGATCCATCCTCGGAGGATCCTCCACCACGGATACCACGGGGAGGCCAGTTAACTCGTGGAGCCTGCGGGGATCCACCACGTTGGTGCCGCCGAAGATGTTCCCGTAGAGGAAGATGGCAGTAAACTGCTCGGGGTCAGGAAGAAGGGAGAGAAAGGCTTCCTCGGCGTCGTCGCCGTCCACAGAAATCGCACCCAGACGGAAGGACTCGACGACAGGTCCCTTCATGACTGTCCCCACCAGAGGGGCGCAGGGATCCCTGCCCCGCTGGAAGTAGCCGTCGTCAAAGCCGATGACGCGCCCCCACTTCATGAGAGTGAGGAGAGGAGAGCTTCTCCCAAAGCCTTGACGTCCGAGAGGGCCCTCTGAATGTTTTCCTTGAGGACATCCCGGGGCTTACCTTCCTTAACCCTGAGGAAGAGGGTCACCTTCTCCACGAGGGGGTGTTCCTGCTTAAAGGCGGCGAACTCTACCCTAGGGTCGTCGCTGAGGTATCGGGCAAGCATGGAAGCGATGGTGAGGCTGTCCATGGCCACCTCCATCTCCCTCTCATCCTCTCTCAGAATCTCGGCCTTCATATTCCTCACCTCGGCAGCTTGGGATCACCATAATCGAAGGCGATCTTTCTTTTAAATTTCCTTTTGCACTTGGGGCAGTAGAGCTCCGCTCCGCGGCGGACCAGCGGCGTCCTGTCGTGGGGGCAGTAGGCCTTTATGACGCCCAGGTCCTTGCCGACCGTCGTTAGCTGCGGATAGAACTTCTTGACAATGCGCTTGATCTTGGCCCTCACCCAGTCCCCCACTTCAAATTCGTTGTGCAGGTCCTCCACGAACTCCCGGCGCACGTCACCAATGTAGATGGCCCCGATGGGCCCGGGAGGAACCAGCCTGAAGCGGGCCGTCTTGTAGGGGTAGAGGTGGAGCAGGGCCACCTTGTTAAGCACCTGAAACACCCTGCCGTAAACGATGGAGCCCACCACGTTGATACCGGGGATCCGCTTACCAGGTGGAGGAACAATGCTCACGGTCCGCTCGATGTTGTTGAACTTTTCCTTGCCCACGATCTTGGCATAGACGCCGCCGTCCTCGTCGGCGTAGGTTCCCCTGCCGGGCAGATATTCCTCTACCTCACAGATCTTCTCTCCGGGGGTCTTCATCCTTCATCCCTCCGTTTTCTTCTGGATGAGCTCCGAGAGGACGTCGTAGGAGGCCGCCACCTTTTCCTCCACATTGGGGGTCTGCTTTACCACCTCGATCTTTTTCTTTACCTCGTGGTGAACCTCCTCGCCAAGGTACTCCAGTATTTCCTCGATCTCCGTGTAGATGTGCTCCACGAGGCGTTGAACGATGCTGCTCTTGGCCTCTTCCTCGTTTACCACTTCCTTGAGAAGGGATACCAGCTGGAACAGCCCCTCCAGCCGTCCTCTAACATATTCCTCGCTCTTCATCGTTAGAGCATTGCTTCCCTCTTTTTAAAAATGAAACCTCATCCATATTAGCGTGATCGAGTACCTGCTGGCCGACCGCAGGCACATCTTCTCGCCCCTCATATTCTTCGCCGCCGGCGTCTTCTACGTTTTCCTCTCGGCGCTGGTGGCGCTGGCCCTCTTCCCCTCCCAGGCCAGCGTGGCCCACATATTGCTGGCCACGGTGGCGGTGTCGCCCATCCTCTTCAGGGCCGTGGTGACGGGCGCCCAGGTCCTCGACGAGAACCCCAACCTCGTCCTGGTGGTCCAGTCGTGGCTGGCCGTCCTTTATTTCTCCTACATGCTGGGGGCCCTCCTGGGCTTCCAGCTCTCCTACTTCCTCCTCCCCGAGAAGGAGAGGATCATACTCATGGAGGAGCAGCTCAGGGAGATTCAGATCATCGAGGGGGTGAGGATCTCCCTCACGGGCATGGCCACCAAGGAGAGCGCCTTCTGGTACATACTCGAGAACAACCTCAGGGTCTACGTGATATCCATCTTTCTCTCTTTCTTTTACGGCACGGGCGGAATGTTACTCCTGAACTGGAACGCCTCCATCATCGCAGCCCTCTTCTTCAAGAAGCTCGTGGAGGGAACGCCCGAGGAGGCCCTCTCCCTGCTTTCCATCATCCCCCACGGCTTCTTCGAGTTCCTTGGATACTTCACGGGGGGCATAACGGGCATACTCATCGGCGTGGCCATTATCCAAGAAGGTTGGAACAGGCGGCTCCTCAGGGACGTGCTCATCCTCGTGGCCCTGGGCTTCCTGTTCATTGTCCTGGGGGCCGCCATAGAGGTGGGCCTCATTTAGAAGAGGAGAGCACCTTCTTTAGGACGTCCTCGTATTTCTTCAGGTCGCTTTCTATCTTCTCGGCGGGCACCACGCCGCCAATCTGCTGAGATATGGCCCGGGCGAGCGTGGAGAGGTCCAGAGGATAGATGATCTTCGTTGCGCGGCCCTCGGCCAATTTCTTCAGGGCCTCGAGATAGAAGTAAAGGAGGACGCGCTCATTCATGTCCTTGGTGGCGTCCTTTATGGCCTCCAGTTCGATCTTCATGGCCTGGGCCCTCTGGGTGCGGGCCTGCTTCTCCTTCTCGGCGATCATCATCTCGTGCATGGCCTCCTTGATGCCGGGGGGTATATCTATGTCCTTGATCTGGACGGAGACCACCTCCACACCCCACTCCTTGGCAATTTTAGCCAGCTCTTCCTTGAGCTTCTCGTTGAGCTTTTCAATATTTCCGATGACCTCCTCCAGCGTCATGGAACCGATAAGATCTCTGATCATAGCCTGAACGAAGAGCTGAGAGGCCTTCTTGTAGTCGTCAACGTTGAGGACGGCCTTGGCCGGATCTACGACGCGGAGGTATATGACGGCGTCGATCATGAGGACGATGTTGTCCTTGGTCACCACCTCCTGCTTGGGCACATCAATGGTCTGTATCCTGAGGTCCACGATGCGGTAGTCCTCGATGTAGGGGAGGATGAAGATCCAGCCGGGGCCGCGGACGCCCACGAAGCGGCCAAACCGGAACACCACGGCACGCTCATACTCTTTCAATCTGAGGAGCATGTCCGTGGTCCAAGCCAGAAAGAGAAGGCCGCCGATGATGATGGCGATAATACCCAGAACGATGCTGCGGGTGATGACGGCGTAGGCCAGGAGGGAGAGTATGGCAAGGACTATGCCCAGTATGAGGACGAAGACGAGGACGTCTCTCACGGTTATATTTTGAACGGACCCATTTATTAACGTGGCGCTCCTGGTGCTGGTGGTCGACAGGGACGACGACGTGGGCGTCAAGGCAGGCATAGAGACGCCCGTGGTGGGGCGGGACAACGTCCTGAAGGCCGCCGAGGCTCTGCTGCTCGCTGACCCCGAGGACTCGGACGGGAACACCATGTTCGCCGCCGTGAAGATGTACGACGAGCTGGTTTCCTCGGGCAGGGACGCGGAGGTGGCGGTGGTCTCAGGGGATCCGCGGCTGGGGATGCTGGCAGACATGCGGATACGCTCGCAGCTGGAGAAGCTATTCTCCGAGGGCAACTACGAGGGCATTGTGTTCGTTTCAGATGGGGCCGAGGACGACGAGGTGCTGCCCATCGTCTCCTCCTTCGCCCCCGTGGTGTCCAAGAAGACCGTCATCGTGAGGCAGGCCCACCAGCTGGAGCGTCTCTTCTACACCATTAAAACGGCCCTGGAGGACCCCTCCTTTGCCCGGCTCTTCCTGGGCTTACCGGGCCTCATCCTCCTGCTCTGGGTGCTGTTGCCGGGGGACGCGCCGAGGTTGCTGGGGGCCATCGTAGGCGCGTACCTCCTCCTCAGGGGGCTGGGCCTCGAGGAGCCCCTCATCAACACCCTCAAGGCATACCTCCGCATAGACTTCCACTCGCCGGCATTCCCCTTCCACGTGCTCTCCCTGGCCATACTGGTGGGTGGAACCGTCCTGGCCCTCCACACCCTCTCTAATCTCTCTCAAAATGCCCTCTACGAAGCCATGAGGTTGGAGGGATGGGTGCTCTTCACGTCGATACTGCTGTTCCTCCTTGGAAAGTCACTGGAGGCGATAGTAAGAAAAGAGGGCTACAAGGTGGGCGACTACCTCATCTTCGCGGCCGTCTCGGTCACCCTCTTCCTCATCGGCGACCTGCTCTTGAACTTCTTAGAGGGAAAGGGGAGCCTCCTGGAGGCGGCTGTCACAACGGCCCTGGCCCTCCTTGTTTACTTCTCCCTCTCGCAATTGGCACTGGTCATCAAGAGGGCGCCGCTTCTGTCCAAGAAGCTCGTGGGGGCCAGCGTATATGATCGAACGGGCATAAAGATCGGGAAGGTGAAGAGAGTGAGGGAGGGGGAGATCGTCGTGGAGAAGGGCAGGAGGACCCTGCGCTTCCCCATCGAGAGGGCCAAGATCGTCAACGGGCGGGTGGTGATACATTGATACTCTTCAAGGGGAAGCAGTGCAGCGTTCTCCTTTTCTACGTGCTGGCCCTCATCTTCTCCCTCTGGATGGCCTACTGGAGCGGAATGGAAGGAATCAGTGCCGTCGAGGAAGGAGATAAACCCACAGTGGCCGTGGAGCTATTCCTCTACGTCCTCCTTTTCACAATAATACTCATAGCGGCCCTTTACTTTCTCCAAGACTGGGTGAGGACCATAATTTTCCTCCTGGAACTGTTCTTCCTCTTTGCCACGTCCCTCATGCTCTTCAGCAGCCTGCTGGGAGATACAAAGGGTTTTATTTGGGCCCTGTTCCTGACGCTGGCCCGGGCGTTGTTGAGAAACTTTGACGTGGTCAGAAATCTATCCGTGGCGGTGATAGCAGGCGTGGCCGCCGGCGTCCTCGGACATTCCCTCTCCCCCGCGGTGGCGCTACTCTTTTACGTGCTCCTCGTCGTCTACGACTTCGTGTCCGTCTTCGTGACGAAGCATATGGTGCCCATGGTGGAGTCCGTGGAGGGGATGAAGAGGAGCGAGAAGCCCTCTGACGTGGTGGCACTGGGTGGCGGGGATCTCGTGGTGCCGGCCATCTTCGCCACCTCCTTCATGAAGTACAGTCCCTTCGTTGCGGTTGCCTCTTCTCTGGGGGCCGTGCTCGGCGTCCTCTTCACCCTCTGGATGTTGAAAAAATTAAAATCTCCTCTGCCGGCCCTGCCCTACATAGGGGCCGTTCAGATCACGGTCACGGCGTTAGCTCTGTTCCTGTCCACCCTTCTCCCCTGAACAACCTCCTAAGGTTCTCGATGTCCTTCCCCACGATGTATGCTTTTATGTTGGAGCGGCGGAGTATGCTGAAGGCTGCCACGTCGACGGGGAAGTGGGTGCCGGGCTCCCTCCTGTCGGAGGAAAAGACGAGCTTCTCGGCCTCCTCGTAGCTAAGTTTTTTGATTAGCTTCGCGTCGGGGAAGCGATCCGGGTCCTTGTCATAAATGCCCCCCACCCTCGTGATGTTCACGAAGGCGGCGCCGTGGTGCTCGGCCAGCAAGGCCGCCACAAAGTCCGTGGTGATACCCGGCAGAACGCTCCCTCCGAAGACGGGTATGAGACTTGTCCTCATAGGTCCGCTGAAGTGCAGGGGTCTGTCGAGGACCAGTCCGTCCAGGGCACTCCTGACGATCCAGGCGTTGAGCATGGTGGTGGCGATGCCTATCTCGTCGAGGACGTCCTTGGTGACGCCGAAGCGGGCGGCGACGGACATCATCTGGCGGGCCAGCGGTCCGCCGCCCACCACGATGGCCACAATATCTTCCTTGAACTCCTCAACGAAGGAGCGAAAGGCCTTCAACCACTCCACGTCCGGCGGAAAACCCACCACCGATCCACCCAGGGAGATGACGGCCCTCATGAATCAATGAGGTGCTCCTCCTATAAAAAGCCAAGGAGGTAGGCCGGAACCCTTATTACCTCTCCCTCCTGGAGGACGTCCTCCAAGTTCACGATGACGCGGCGGGCATTGATCCCGCTCCTGCCAAACTGGCTCTCCCTCTCCTTTTTTACGCCCACTTCAATGAGAACGGGGCCCTGCCTGGTCTCCACGTAGAAGTCAACGGGGCTTGGATAACACAACTTGTTCACCCTGCTGTTCCAGCTCAGGAAGGATGCGATGGCGTTCTCCAGCAGCTGGGGAAGCAGGGATCTCAGGTGCCTCTGGCTGCGGTAGCCCAGCAG
This sequence comes from Candidatus Iainarchaeum sp., assembly GCA_013154145.1. Lineage (GTDB taxonomy): Archaea > Iainarchaeota > Iainarchaeia > JAADDC01 > JAADDC01 > WANZ01. The sequence goes on from JAADDC010000062.1 coordinate 6,398, forward strand.
AACGGGGATGAGGTTGGGGTGGTTGAAGTAGTACTTGCGGGGCTCCCTGAGGGCGGAGGAGGCGCCGCAGTGTTTCACCTCAATGAGCAAAGAGGAGTCCACGAGGACGCGGAGGAGTTTCCAGACGGTGCCGCGGGTGAGGCCCGTCCGGCGGGAGAGCCTGTCCAGAGAAACTGGTGATCCCACGGCCTCCGCCAGGAAGGTCAGGATGTCGGGAACGGCGGAGAGCGTAGAGCTCTCAAATTCACCACTTCTTGGGAGGTCGTCCGCCACGATCTTCTGTATTATACCTTCCAGCATCTCGAAGTAGAGGGTGCCTTCGCCGTAGCGCTTGAAGAGGGGGAAGCCGCCCGTGGCAAGGTACCCTTCGAACAGGCTCACGGGGGAGCCCAGCTTCAAGAGCGATGTTCTCAGGAGCTCGTAAACTTTTCTCAGGTTTCTTCCGCCAAAGAAGCTGTTGTTCAAGGCCCTTCGGCTCCCCCTTGGCGGCTTCCATCCCTCGTACTTGAGCATCAGGTACTCCGAGAACTGGAGGGGGGTCAGCTCCCGGATCAGCGCCCGCCTGCGAAGCTCCGAGCCGGCCATCAAGCTTATGGAAGATGAGCCCGTGGCAACCACGCTGAGCTTCTTGTTGAAGTAGGACGCGTCGTAGATGTCCTTGAGCCAGCCGTCCCACCCCCTAACGCTGTGGACCTCGTCCAGGAGCAGGATGGTGCGGCGCCTGAGCTCGTGGGGCCGGTAGCCCAGGTAGTCGAACACCGCCTGGAAGGTCTGGGAGGGGTCACCGACGCGCCTGTACAGCCTGTCCATTGGAACGTAGAGCACGTCCACGCCGCTTCTCAGATAATGGTCCAAGAGCTGGAGGAGAAGAAAGGTCTTGCCCGTGCCCCTGAGGCCGTAGAGGAGGATGAGGGGCGTTCCCTTGTCTACAAGGTCCACGATGTGCTTGAATATCATGCGGCGGGGGTAGGGACGCCCCTGGGGGTCATATATTATTTCTTTATAGATGTCAAGTGTGTCGGAAAACAGCTCGGAGACGATCGATTTGCCGTCCATTATTGTTTATTTTAATGAACAATGGTTTAAAAATAGGTGTTCATTGTAATGAACAGCGTCCCTTTATAAACTCGCCGTCATCCCATCCTATTGTGGCGGAGGATCCCCACAAGCTAAAGAGGCTGGTCAGGGAGCTCGAGAAGATCAGGGGGACCGGAACCCAGCTTATCTCCCTCTACATCCCCCCGAACTATCCCCGCAGCGAGCTCTCTTCCATGCTAACAGATGAGTACTCCAAGGCCGGCAACATCAAGAGCAAGCAGACCAGGAAAAACGTGCAGGCGGCCCTCCAGAAGATCATGGTCTACCTCAAGTCCATCGACTACAAAATCCCCGAGACGGGGCTCATCATCTTCTGCGGAAACGTGTCGCCGGATCCGGGGAGGAGCGACATCCGCCTCTGGGCCGTGGTGCCTCCCCAGCCCTCTCCCAAGATTTACCGCTGTGACTCCACCTTCTACCTGGAGCCCCTCCGGGAGATGGTGAAGCCCTCGGACGTTTATGGCATCGTCGTGATGGATGGCCGGGAGGCTACGGTGGCACTGGTGAAGGGCAACAGCTTCGAGATCGTGGGAAGGGTGAGGAGCCTCGCGCCGGGCAAGCACCACAAGGGTGGCCAGTCCGCCCGGAGGTTCGAGAGGCTCATAGAGCAGGCGGAGCACGAGTACCACAAGAAATTGGCCGAGGTCATAAAGGCCGCCTTCTGGGACATACGAAACGACCTCAAGGGGATCATATTCGGCGGGCCCGGCCCCCACAAGAACGAGTTCCTGAACGCCGACTACCTGCCCAACGAACTGAAAAAGAAGATCATAGGCGTTGTGGACACGGGCTACACGGACGAGTACGGCATAAGGGAGGCCATGGAGGCCGCCAAGGACCTACTCAAGGACGCGGAGATCATGGTACAAAAGAGGGAGGTGGAGCGCTTCATAGGGGAGGCCGTGAAAGGGGGCCTTGTGAGCTACGGCGTAAAGAACGTCTACGAGGACCTGAAGATGGGCAAGGTGGAGGAGCTCCTCATCTCCGAGGACTTCTCCGCCTGGAAGGGGACCTACGTCTGTGATAACTGCGGCCACAGGCTCGAGGTCGTCGACATAAACAGGGAGAAGCTGGAGAAGCTCTCGCCCAGCTGTCCTTCCTGCGGATCCCCCATGA
>JAADDC010000045.1 GCA_013154145.1 Candidatus Iainarchaeum sp.
TGTGTCGACGATACTGATGGTGGCCATTGCGATTGCGGCTGCTGTGGTGGTGTACTACATCACGATGGATGTGGTGACGCAGCAGGGTGCCGCCGCCGAAGAGGCCGCCAGGGAGCTCCCCAGCGGAGCCATCCACGTTCTCGGTGTAAAGATGGATGTCAACGGGGACGCTGACCTGAACAGCGCCGAGGGCGACGTCCTGGAGATCTACTACGAAATACTGGGTGGCGAGGGGAGCTTGGAAGGTTCCTCGCCCGTGGTGTACATCTACAGAGACGGGGAGCTAATCTGCAAGGTGGACAAGCTCCTCGTGGGCAAGGACGTACTGGTCCTCAACGGAACGGTTCTCTGCGAGGAGAACTTCCAGGTGGGGGGCGTATACTACGTGCAGGTGACGGCCAGCGACTTTGGCCCCTCCCAGAAGGAGCGGGTGGTTAATTAACACCGGAGAGTTACAACTAAGGGGGCCTCCCTTTTTATGCTTTGGGACGATATTCGTTCCGTGAGGCGCAGCGTTCTCATAGGTGGCCAGGCGGGGCAGGGTGTCGCCAAGGCGGCCGAAGTCCTGGGCAAGATCCTCGTGAAGCTCGGCTACTACGTGTTCAACTACAGGGACTACCCTTCCCTCATCAGGGGAGGCCACAACTTCAACGTGGTGACCTTTTCGGGCGACAGGGTGTTCTCCCACGACGAGAGGGGCTACGAGGTCATCGTGGCCCTTGACCAGAGGACCGTCAAGACCCATCTTCCCGAAGAAAAGAAGGACACCTACTACATCGCCCCCAAGGGGGTGAACATCCCCCGGGGCGAGAACATCGACACATCCGAGGCCCTCAAGGAGGGGATACCGCCCATCGCCACCAACGTCATACTTCTGGGGGCCCTGGCAAAGTACCTGGGCATACCCAAGAAGGTGGCCCTCGAAGTCATACGCTCCGAGCTGAAGGGCGAGTTCAACGAGAAGGCCTTCCTCTATGGATATGAAAGGGGAGAAGGAAGCGGCGGTAAGATTGGGCGCATCCCGCGAAGGGGGCTCTACTTCCTCACGGGCAACGAGGCCATAGGACTGGGTGCCATCGCCTCGGGCATCGACATGTACATAGCCTATCCCATGACGCCGGCCACACCCGTGCTCCACTTCCTGGCCGCCCGAAAGAAGCAGTACGACTTCACGGTGCTCCAGCTGGAGAACGAGATCGCCGTGGTGAACGCCGCCCTGGGGGCTTCCTACGCGGGGGCCATAGTGATGGTGGGGACCAGCGGCGGCGGCTTCGCCCTCATGAGTGAGGCCCTCTCCCTCCAGGGAATGAGCGAAGTGCCGCTGGTGGTTTACCTTGCCCAGAGGACGGGTCCCTCCACGGGCGTTCCCACCTACACGGCCCAGGCTGACCTGCTCTTCGCCCTGCACGCGGGGCACGGCGAGTTCCCGAGGGTGGTGGTGGCCCCGGGTGATCCCGCCGAGGCCTTCGAGCGAACCATGGAGGCCTTCTACTTGGCTTACCGTTACCGGGTGCTCTCCATACTCTTGGGGGACAAGCACCTGGGCGAGTCCCATTACACCATGGAGGAGGGAGAGTTCTCGCCCAGGGTGAAGCCCGAGCGCTTCCTCGTTTTTCCGGAGGGCGATTACAAGAGCTACGAGATAACGGAAGATGGCGTGACGCCGAGATCCGTCCCCGGGGCCATAGAGGCGCCCGTGCGGGCCACCAGCTACGAGCACGACGAGTACGGCATAACGACGGAGGAGGGCCCCATGATAGAGAAAATGATGGAGAAGCGTCTAAGGAAGGCAGAAACAGTGAGGGAGGCTGTCATGGAGCTGGAGCCCCTCAGCGTCTACGGCGACCCCGAGGCAGACCGGGTCATCGTCAGCTGGGGATCCACCAAGGGTGCCATCCTCGACGCCCTGGGCCACCTGTCTGGCTGGAAGTTCGTGAAGATCAACTACATCAAGCCGTTCCCCTCCTCCCTCTTCCTCCACGAGGTGGAGGACGCCAGGAGGGTCGTGATCGTTGAGAACTCATCCACGGGACAAATAGGGAAAGTCATAGCCATGGAGACGGGCTTCATAACGGAAGACAAGGTCCTGAGGTATGACGCCCGTCCCTTCACGCCCGAGTACATCCTCAGGAGGCTGAGAGGATGAAGTTTGACCTGAAGAAGCTGGACACCTACGCGGAGAACACGTGGTGTCCCGGTTGTGGCAACTTCGGCATACTCACGGCGGCCAAGCAGGCCGTGGCCGAGCTGGTGGAGGAGGGATATCCGCTCAATAAGTTCACGCTGGTGGCCGGCATCGGCTGCCACGCCAAGATCTACGATTACATAAACATCAACGGCTTCTACTCCATACACGGGCGCGTGCTCCCCACGGCCATCGCCATAAAGTTAGCCAATCCAGAGCTCATAGTGCTGGGCTTTGGCGGCGACGGCGACACGTACGCCGAGGGCACTGCCCACTTCATCCACGCCGCCCGCTACAACGCCGACATCACTATGGTGGTCCACAACAACCAGGTATTTGCCCTCACCACCGGGCAGGCAACTCCCACCTCCGAGAGGGGGTACAGGGGCAAGTCCACGCCCGAGGGCAAGTGGGAGGAGCCCATGAACCCCGTGGCCCTCGCCCTCATGGCCGGAGCCACCTTCGTGGCCAGGGGCTACTCCTACGACGTGAAGCACCTCACGTGGCTCATAAAGGAGGGTGTCAAGCACAGGGGCTTTGCCTTCATTGATGTGATCCAGCCCTGTGTGACCTTCCACAACGTGGCCCCCTACGTGAGGGAGCGGATGTACAAGCTGGAGGAGGTGGGCCATGACCCCAGTAACTTCGAGGAGGCCCTCAAGCGCGCCCTGGAGTGGAACTACGACCTGGATCCCAAGGCGAAAATCCCCATAGGGATATTCTACAAGGTTGAGAAGGAAACCATGGAAGAGGGCTACAACAGGAGGATCCCCTACTACAAGGTGGAGCGAAAGGTCGACTGGAAACAGGTACTGGCCGAGAAGAAGATCATCTAACAGTGGCGGTGCTCCCGGGCAAGGGCCAGGAGATCGCTGGCGTCGAGGACATTCAGCTTGGTCGAGGCGATACCGCTCTTATCCTTCACAACCAAGTACTTCTTCGCCCTGAAGGGAGCCAGCTTTTCCTCTATTTTTCTTAGTTCCGTGCTGCTCAAGCTATCTGTCCACTTCACCTCCGCCACCACGGCGACGCGCTTGCCCCTTGCGAGGGCCACGTCCAGCTCGGGATTTAATACCTTCACGGGCTCGAGGCTATGGATCTCGGAGAGGAGCTCCTCGACGAACCACTCCACGTGTATGGGCAGGAGTGTTCGCAGGGCTTCCTTCTTGAACGTGCCCGTTTCCTCGTAAAGGTATTTAGCTGAAAGGTAGTAGTAAAGGTCTAAAAGGGGCGAGCTGTGCCTGTAAAGGTAGCGCTTCTGGCCGTGAACCCTGACGGCCTTTATCAGTCCCATCTCCCTGAGGATATGGATGTAGAAGGACTTGCCCTGCAGGAAGCGGGCTGCCTTCTGGGGTCGTGTATAACCGCCGGCAATGGATCGCAACACCGAGTGGTATCCCCTGCTGTACTCCCTCCTTTCCTCCAGGAAGATCTCTCCCACCAGGGCCGAGGCAACGGGAACGGCAAGGGACAGCCTCCGTTCAAGGGGCTCTGAGAGGGGGAAGTTGAGGAGCAGGGGTTCCCTCAGGTACACGGCATTCTCAATGAGCTCAGGGCCCGAGAAGCGGGATCCCAAGGCCCTCAGGATGTCCGCCGGGTCTATGATGTCAAAACGCAGGGGCTGAAAAAGTCCAAGGATGGGGGAAGAGGAGGAGAGCAGTTTCTTGGCCAGGAAGAGCGTGGACGTCACAAGGGTCCAGTTGGGGGAACTGTGTTGGAGAAAGGTCAGGAACTTGGGAGGTAGACGGTGGAACTCGTCAATCACCACTTTTTTGTTTGTTTGGTGGCGGATCCTCTCGTAGAAGACGTCGTAGTTCAGCTCATTGAGCTCCTCGTCGTATACCACCCCGTCACGGGACACCGTGTAGTAGTGGTCCCACTCCGTGTAGTTGCGGACGAAGTAGGTCTTGCCGGTCTTTCTCCTGCCATAAATGAGTTTTCTCGGGGGTAAAGACCTCCACAGGCACTCTTCCCTCTCGCGGCGAACCTCCACGTTATTAGTTGAAGGGTTTTGTTTAAAAAGTCGTTAGTGGTGACTACGATTGTGGCGGCTAAGGATTTTATAAACGTCGATCTCGAAGGCCGCCACGGGGACGATGAGACCGAAGTGTTCCAGCACCTCTGGCTTCACTTCTCCCACGTAGCCCAGGAGCTCTCCATCGAGGTAGACGGCCGCCACCCTTCCTCTTATGAATAGCGGGTGGGAGGCCTCCTTGAATGTGGGATTCAGCTCCAGCTTCCGCAGGAGGAACTCCAGGGCCTGCCTCGCCGTGGTGTAGGACACCTCCCGGCCGGCCTCCACGTACCCCAGCGATATGCTCCACTGGGGGGTGAAGACCTCGCCCACTTCAAAGAGCCTCTGGGGATAGGGGAGCGTCCGGTTCTTGGAGAGCACCCGCAGGAGGTGGGGAAGCAAAGAGGACCTTAGGGCCGAGTAGCTTTTGGAAACGGGGTTCGAGAGGGTGACAGGGGTGTCCAGGCCGAGCTTCCTGAACAACTCCGGATCCGTGAGCGTGAAGGTCTGGATCTCCTCCGCCGACACGCCGATCATCAGATCCCTGAGGGCGTCGAGGATAAGGGTCTCGTCCCGGAGACCGCCCTGGGTGTAGACGTTGGGGATGAGGGGCTCGAGGCGGTTGTAGTCGACGGCGGAGAGGAGATCCTCGAGGACGTCCCTGGGGTGGCGGATGTCTCCCCTGTAAGCGGGGTAGAGGAGCCTCAGCGGGTTCTGGGAGAGAACCGTATAGCCGGCCCGCTCCAGCGGATCCCTGAGATCTCCTTTGTATCCTCCGAGGCGCCGCAGGTACTCCTCGCTCACCTCCACCTCCCGGGGACGTAGATCAGGGTAGGGGACGCCATTGACCTTCACCTCGTGGACCTCTCCGCCCCGCTCCACGAGGGCCGTGACCACCACGTTGAGGGCCGTGATCATGGAGGGGAGGTGGGTGCCCGTCACGTCCACGAAGATGTCGTGGGTATCCTCCGTTATGCGGCCCAGGTCGTTGGAGTTCAGGATGGGCGGGAAGGTGACCACCCGCTCGCTGGCGTCCAGGAGCACCGGGAACTTCTCGGCGCCCTCCAGGAGGAAGGCGTACTCCCGCCCCTTTTCCGTTTTTTCTAACACTTCCCTGAGGGTCATTTCTTCCTCTTCGTAGAGGGGAACGAAGGAGTAGGCGTCGGGGTCCACCTCCGTGTAGGTGATGGGGAAATGGATAAGGTCGGCCCGGGACGTTCCGATGGCTATGCGCTTCCTCCTCCTGCCGTAGGAGAGCATGATCTTTTCTTGGAGCTGAATGAGCTGTTCCAGTCCTTCGGGGCCAAGGTTCACTCCCTTCACGACGGCGGCCACGATGTAGGGACGAATCCTTGGCTCCTCATTGATGACCTCGTAGGTGGAGGGATATACTTTGTAGACGGGGGCGCCCCGCTGGAGGCCCAGGTGCAGGCGAATGGCCCGGGCGAGCCCCTCGGCGCTCCAGAGGTCCGGCCTCTCGGAGTCGTCCACGGAGATCTCCAGCTCCTCCCCCCAGTCCTCCAGCTCTGACTTCAGCATGAAGAGTGTTCTCTCTAATTCCTCGCGGGAGAGCTCCCTCCCCACCAGCCTGAAGAGGTCGTCCCGCTTTACCTTGATGGTGGGCATGCTACAACCTCCAGACCTTTGGTATGGAGCGGAGCCTATCCAGGTTCTCTGTGAAGAGGTCCCGGATGTCTGAAATGCCGTAGCGGACCATGAAGAAGCGCTCGAGGCCAAGGCCCCAGGCGATGACGGGCACTTCTATACCGAAGGGTTCCAGCAGCTCCTCCCTGAAGATACCGGCGCCACCGATCTCTATCCAGCCCAGTTCCGGGTGCTTCACGAACATCTCAACAGATGGTTCTGTGAAGGGGAAGTAACCGGCCTTGAACCTGACGTTGCCCGTTCCCACGAAGACCTCGGCGAAGTTCTTTAGCAGACCCAAGAGGTGCCTGAAGTCAAGGCTCTCGTCCAGGACGATGCCGTCCAGCTGGTTGAACTCGGGGAGGTGCTTGGCGTCCACCTGCTCCGGCCGGTAAACCCTCGAAATGGTGAAGTACTTGCCGGGGACCTTGGGGTTCCTCAGGGTGAGGGCCGAGAGAACGGTGGCGTGGGAGCGGAGGACCAGGCGCCGGGCCACCTCGTCACTCCACTTGTAACCCCAGACACGCTCGTGAACCTCCTTGACCTTCTCGTAAAGCTCCTTCTCTTTTATTTCGCCGTAGCGGGAGGGGGTTTCCACGAGGAAGGTGTCGGCGGCCCCGAGGTCCGCTGAGGGGTGATCCTGGGGCACGAATAGCACCTCCAGATCCCAGAAGTGCGGAATGACGGGCGAGCTGTACTCCATCTCCTCGAAGCCCATGGAGATGAGCACGTCCTTTATCTTTCTCAAGAACTCCACGTAGGGGTGCTTTGAGCCGTAGTGCTTCTTCGGGACGGGGGACTCGACGTCGTAGGCCCTGAGCTCCTTGCCCTTCCATTCACCGCTCCTCAGTATCTCGGGGGTCAGGCGCTCCAGGAGGTCCACCTTCAGGTTCCGGACCTCCTTTCCCCTTGGCGTGATCCTCGCCCTGATAATACTTCTTTTACGTCTAGTAACGAGCCCCCTCTTCTGGAGTAATTCCAGTCCCTCTCCCTCGAGGGTTCTGATGCTTTCCTCCCAGGGGAAGGAGGGGATGTAGCGGAGGAGGACGATCTTCCCCTTCTCTATCTTCGCGAGGCCCTCCTTCTTGAGGAGGCCCAGGGCAGGGCCGAGCTCGTCGCCGAGGAGCTCCTTCGCCTCCGAGAGGTCAACCTCTTCCCTTTCCTTGAGGAGTTCCAGGAGACGACGCTCGGGAAGGGGATTGGAGGAGTAGTAGCGGCCCTTCTCCGTCCAGTCCCAGTAGTGGATGGTCTTCTTCTCCGTGAGAGCTAATCCCTTTCTCTCTAAGAAGCTGAGGGCCCTCATGACGGCCGCTTCCGGGAGGCCCGTTTCCTTGGAAACCTCTTCCACAGTCTTGGGCTCCTCTGACAGAACCCTTAGGACGGTCACCTCGTGGGAGCTTAGCTTCCGGGCAATCTCCTCCATCCCTTTACTTTTGCCCTGAAGTGTTTTTATTGCTGTAGAGGGTCCTCACCACGTAGAAGAGTAGCACGGCGGTGGCCACGTTGGTTAGCAGTATCACCAGGGAGGCCAGCTGCAGGTAGACCTCGGCCCGGGGGAAGTTGAGGGAGATGAGAAGGGAGGCCACCACGGCCTCACTCAGCCCCCTGGGGAAGGAAACGATGACGATCTCCGGGTCTTCGGGCTTGGAGAAGTAGACGGCCACGTAGCGGGCCAGGAGGGCCGCCACGACGATGAGGATGGAGACGAGGTAGAGGCCGATGTCCTCGGGGGGCACGAAGATGACGCCCAGGAAGACGAAGAAGAAGACCCGGATGAAGAAGGAGATCTCGTCGTTGAACTGCTTGAATATGCTCGAGACCTTGAAGTCGCCGTCCAGGAAGAACATGTTCTTCACCGTGCGGGCGTTACCCAATACAAGGCCGAAGATGAAGGCCGCTATGGCCCCTATGCCCTTGAGGTACTCCGTGAGGGCGTAGACGAGGAACATGACGCCGAGGGTGAGCATCTGAACGTAGGGGCGGTTGTATATTTTCGAGAGGACCTTCAGCCAGAGTATACCGGCAATGAGGCCGATGACGATGGACACCGAGAGGGAGGAGACCACCGCGTGGGCCGCCTGTAGGGGATCCAGGGCCACGCCTCGGGTGGCGAAGTCAATGAGGGTGAGGACGAAGACGAGGGCGTAGGCGTTGGTGAGGGTGGACTCCACGTTGAGGATGATCTTCGTGCGCTCGGAGACCGGGAGCTTCGAGGCGATGGTGGCCACCACGGCGGCAGAGGTGCCTCCCAGCATGGCTCCCAGCACGAGGGAGGAGATGAGGTCCCAGCGCAGGAAGAAGTAGGCTATGAGGGTGATGAGGAAGGCCGCCGTGAAGTAGGAGATGGTGGCGATGCGAAAGGCGGCGCCACTCTCCCTGAGGGTGGAGACCAGGTCCAGGTTCAGGCCTGTGTCGTAGAGGATGATGGCCACGGCGATGGAGGCCATGAAGCCGGCGAAGTCAATGAAGGTTTCTGGGGGGAGAAGGCCCGTGAAGTGGCCCAGTATCATGCCCAAAAGGATGAGGATGATGGAGTCGGGGATGTACTTCCGGCGGAAGAGCTCGTCGGCCAGAAAACCAATGAGTATGATGCCGCCGACCAGCAGCATGAAGTCGGTGGGCGTCACGTAGGAATAAGCACCCTCTCGTTTTAAACCTTGGTAAGGAGGGC
>JAADDC010000010.1 GCA_013154145.1 Candidatus Iainarchaeum sp.
TGGGGATCAGGAGGGAGGAGGCGAGAGGCGTGCTGGGCCTCGGAACGCCCACCCACATGTTGGCCGTGATGTCCGTGGAGAGCGTCAGCGGGATGCTCAAGTGGGGCGGCGATCACCCGGAGATCCAGGAGTTCTTGAAGAAGTTGAAGGAAGAGGTGCTGAAATCCGACGTGGGAGACATACTCAGGGCCACGGAGGGGGCCCCCACCATGGGAGGGCCCTTCCCGCATCCCTTCCACAGGGAGAGCTTCGAAGCAGGGGCGCTCGAGGTGGTGGACAGCTTCTGGAATGGGAGCTTCGAGGGCGTGGAGGCCATGGAGAGGGCCATCGAGGAGATAAGGGAGAGGCCCGCCCGGGACTGGAAGGACCTGGTGGAGAACACCGTGAAGCTTTCGAAGATAGCTTACAAGCACGCCACGGAGTTCGGGGCACTCTTCAGGGTGAAGATGGCCCTCACCACCTTCAACGAGTTCAAGCGGCACAGGACCGTCAGGATGAGGGTGGAAGGAATATATCCGGCCATGGAGAGGGGAGAGTTCTACGTTTACCCCTCCGTGAAGAACCATCCCGAGGCGATGAGGCTGTACAGCTGGGTCATCGAGGAGTTTAAGAAACTGGAGGCCCACGAGTACGAGCGGGTCTATGCCCTCCCCCAGTCGGTGAAGGTGGGTGTGGAGTTCCTCCTGGAGTTCCACCAGCTAACGGCCCCCTCCCTCTTCTACCGGATGCGCTCCTGTGACAGGGCAGAGGTCTCCATGAAACAGCTGGTTCGCCAGATCCCCTTCTTACTCAAGAAGCTCTCTCCCTACGGGGAGAAGCTCTTCAGGGTGATGACGACCCATCTAAATGGCTCGCGGGTGCCCCTGCCCAAGTGCGTCATCGGTGGTTGTCCGGAGCCCGAGTTCTGCCCCCTGGTAAAGGGGATTAACCCAAACTACGACGAAGGGCTCCACAGGAGGATAAAAAAGGGCCGGAAGGAGGTGTTTGGATGAAGGTGGAAGAGATCATCAAAAAACAGGAGGAGTGGCGCTCCCACAGCATAAACCTCATTGCCTCCGAGAACGTCATGAGCGATAGAGCAAGGAGGGTGTACGTCAACGACTTCATGCACCGCTACGCCGAGGGGAAGCCGGGAAAGCGCTACTATCAGGGCACCCGCTACGCGGACGAGCTGGAGGAGTACGCCACGGAGCTGTTCAAGGAGGTGTTTGGCGTTAAATACGCCGACGTCAGGCCCATATCTGGCGTCACCGCCAACTTCTCCACCTTTTTCGCCTTGAAGAGGAAGGGGATACTGGCCCATGTGGGTCTGTCCTCGGGGGCACACATCAGCCACGAGCTGGGGGCCCAGGTGCTGGGCTTCAGGACCCTTTCCCTGCCCTTCGACCTCGAGAACTGGAACGTGGACGTTGACGGAGCCTTGAAACTTTTAGAGAAAAATCAACCTGACTTCGTGGTCCTCGGAGCTTCCCTCTACCTCTTTCCCCACCCGGTGAGGGAGATCAGCGAGTCGGGGGTTCCGGTGGTTCACGACTCGGCCCACGTCCTTGGCTTACACTTGGGGGAGTTCCCGGATCCCCTGAAGGAAGGTGCTACGGTCCTCACCGCCTCCACCCACAAGACCTTCCCGGGGCCCCAGGGCGGTGTCGTGCTCAGCGACGACGACGGGACATTCAAGAAGATCTACAACACCACCTTCCCCTACATCGTCTCCAACCATCACATCCACCGGCTGGCCTCCCTGGCGGTCACGCTGGAGGAGATGAGGCGCTGGGGAGGAGAGTACGCCCGGGCCACCGTGAGGAACGCCAAGACACTGGCCGAGGCCCTTCACGCCCTCGGATGGAAGGTGGTGGCCGAGGAGAGGGGCTTCACGGAGACCCATCAGGTGGCCGTTGACGTGAGGGACAGGGGAGGAGGGAAGCACGTGGCCGAGACCCTCGAGAGGGCCAACATCATCCTCAACAAGAACATGCTACCCTGGGACGACAACCCCAAGGACCCCAGCGGCATAAGGATAGGTGTTCAGGAGATGACGCGGCTGGGCATGGGGAAAGGCGAGATGGAGTACATTGCGGAGCTCATGGACAGGGCCCTCAAGAAACCGGAAGAGGTGAAGAGGGAGGTCATAGCCTTCAGGAGCGAGTACCAGTGCGTCAGATTTAGCTTTGATTGACCCTGAGGGAGCCCTCCAGCAGCACCGTCTGTATGGGATAGGGTATCTCGATGCCCTTCTCCCTGAAGGTTTTGAGTATGGCCGTGTTCAGGTCTGAGAGGACCTGCATCTTGTAGGGAAGGGTCGTCCAGGCCCGGAGCTCGAAGAGCAGGGCGAAGTCACCCATTTCCAGAAAGAGGGCCTGTGGCGCTGGGTCTTCTAATACGTGGGGATGTGACCTTGCAATCTCCAGGAGCAGCTCCTTGACCTCCTCCGGGTCACTGTCGTAGGAGACGCCCACACGGATGCGCACCCTCACCTTCTCGGAGGGCATGTGGAAGTTCTCCACTGAGGTCTTGATGATGGAGGAGTTGGGCATGGTGACGAGGTCGCCGTCGAAGGTGAGGATGCGGGTGTTCCTGAGGCCTATTTCCTTGACCTCTCCCACCGTGTCTCCCACCCTCACGATGTCCCCCACCCTGAAGGGCGGATCCATGAGGAGCAGTATGCCCGAGATGAGGTTCTCCAGGGGGTCCTTGAGGGCCATGCCCAGAACAATGCCCATGAGGCCCGCTGAGGCGATGAGGGGCGTGATGTCCACCCCCCAGACAGAGAGCACGTAAATGAAGGCGAAGAAGATGATGAGGGCCGTGTAGATGTTTGAAAGCACAGTGAGGGCCGTGGTCTTTATCTTTTCGTCAACGTTGAGGAACCTTGTCGGTCCGAAGAGCTCGAAGATGACGATCTTCCCCGCCCGGATCAGGGCGAGGGTAATGAGGATCACCGTGAGGGTGAGGAAGATGCCGTGGATGATGGGGTGGTAATAAATGTAGGAGACTGCCTGGTCAACGAGGAAGAGGAGGATGGCGAACCAGATGGGCTTCTCCACGGCGGAGAAGAGCTTGTCGTCAATGTGGGTCCTCGTGAGGGAGATGAGTCTCCTCAGGAGCCGGGTGTAGACGGGCCTGAGAACGATGTAGAGGAAGATGATGACGGCGTAGAGGGCCAGTCCCGTCAGCTCCACGTAGAGAGATCCGGGTGTTGTTTATATAAGGGCACACCCATTTGTTTAGCGTGCGGTCCCAGGGCACCATCGAGTACCTGCTCTCCATCGGCGAGGTCCTGATCTTTGCCCTCATAGTGGCGGGGGCCGTCATCGGGACGGGGCTGCTCGTTTCCAGCTTCGCCGAGTCGGAGAAACCCGTCCTCTGGAAGGTGGTACCGTGAGGGCCCAGACGCACGTGGAGTACCTGATGATGGTGGGCATAGGGGTGTTGTTGGCGCTCGTGGCCGTGGCGGGCCTCTTCTTCGTGGTGAAGAGCATGGGGAACGAGGTGGGCACCGCCTACCAGATGAAGAACCTGGTGGTGGGTGGGTTGAAGTGAGGGGAAGCGCCTCCGTGGAGTACGCCCTCATACTCATCGGCCTGTTGGGTGTTTACCTTGTCACGCTGAACTTCTACGTGGACAGGGTGCCCTTCCTGACGGAGGACTTTAGGCGCATGGTGACCGGAAAGCTGGAAGCTCTTCGCTTCCAGTCGCTGGGCTACTTCCTCTCCTCCGTGGACGGCAACGTCAGCTTCGTACTGGTGCTCCCCCGGGAGAGCAACCTCGAGGTAAGCCCGGATTTCTTGAAGCTAAGGGTGAAGCCCTGGGAGAACTACGACGTCTGCGGAGATGTCTGTGAGTTCCTCGTGCTTCCGTCGCCCTTCGCGGGGGAGAAGAACCTCAGCGGCGTGGCCCTCATCGAAGTGTATTCGAGCGGCGGGGAGGTGTACGTGAAGTGAGGGGGCAGATCTGGCCCGACGTGCTGGTCATCGTGGGCGCGGTGGTGCTGGGCGTGCTGGTGGCCCTCTCGGCGGCCTACGGGACCATCGAGGGGACCGCGAGGCTACTAAAGACCATGCCCTACGTCCTCTACGCCGAGGTGCTGGTGGAACACAACAGCCTGAGCCCCGTCCACGTGGTGAAGCTCTACTACGACGGGGCCGTCTTCCTCTCGGCCCTGGAGGACACGAACCTCCTGATGGACGTCCTGAAGGACCTGAACGTGGAGGTGAACGCCGATTGAGGGGGAGCTTCTCCATTGACTTCCTGATGGCGGCCTTCCTGATGGTTACCCTACTGGGGGCCATCGTTCCCAGCTGGGACGTGTACGTGGAGGCCGTCCGGCACGCCAGCTGTTCATATCTGAAAGACAACCTCGCGGCGTGGAAGCTGCTGGACGCCAACGCCGCTCCATCGACCGCCTTCGTCGACGGATGGGTGGAGGTGAACAGGGAGGGGATCTTCGTCTGGGGTGAGGCCTGTTGAGGGGACAGCTCTTTGGCATGGACGCGGTGGTGGCCATCCTCATACTGCTCTCCACCCTGAGCATCATCTCCGCGGCCATGTTCAAGGTGGGAGAGCTCGTCTCGGAGGATTTATTGTACAAGCGATTATCCCTGACCCTCGACGGGGCCATCGCGACGCTGCTCCTGGGCGAAGGAGACTGGGCCTGCTACGCCGGGGGCATTCGCATACCGGGCTGTGTGGTGGAGGGAAGTTACGCCACCGACAAGAACCGCTTCTTCGTGAACCCCGTGGATTGCAATCTCCAGGGGTCCGACAGCCTCGCCACCCTCATGGGATGCGACGCCCCCATCCCCGAAGATCCAAAACTGATCATCAGCCGGGATTTCAGCGCGTGCGTCACGGACTCGGAGCCCCAGCTGTGCGTCCCTAAAAACCTTCGGCTCACCATATGGGTAGGCCAATGATGAGAGGAAGCCCCTGACGGGGTGATGACTGTCACCTACCCTGAGGCTTTTTACCCTCGTTGGATCATATTTAACGGGGGCAGCGGGCGCGCGGGTCTCGGGGCACTCCCGAGGAAGGTCCGCCCACCCGCATCAAAAGGGGAGCAATCCCCCGGCCCGAGAGGGCCGCCCGGGAACAGAAACGACACCTCCCCTCCGGAGGGATGAGTGGGACTACCCATGATGGAAAGGGAGGGTGAAACGGCCCGGGATGGGTGCAAGGGGCTCGGCCCCGCTTAGTCGAATCCCGCGGATCTACAGAAGGCGGCCTATGGCCCGCAGCCCCCTCAAAATAACGTTTTCTGAACCCCTTTCAGGAGGAGGCTGTGCCTCTTCCACTGGGAGACGGGCACCCTCATGCCCAAGGACCTTGCGTGCTCGAGGGCTTCCCGTAGGGATCCGAAGCGCAGGGGCTTTCCTTTCAGGGCGTTCCTCACGTTCTCCCTCACCTGCCACACCCCCAGCGGCGCGTAGTAGCCCTCGTGGACCTCTCTCAGGATGAGCACAGACGCCCTGCGCCTCATCTCCACGAGCTTTTCGAGCACGGCGATCTTGGAGGCGTAGTAGGATCCTCCCACGTTAGAGGCGTACTCCCTGCGGCTGCGGCCCATTTCCCCGTCGGAGAGTATGACGAAGCTGCCCCTGCTCCAGAAGGACTTGGGGGCCCAGGCCTCCACCAGCTCGAAGGCCCAGGCTCCGGGGATGAAGAAGATGAAAAAGTGGTTGTCGTAGAGGTGGGAGTGGAAGAGCAGCACCTCCTCCACGCTGGGATACCCCCTCAGCTCCCTGAGGAGCTCCTCTGATATCATGGAGTCCACGGCGGTGATGGCCCAGCGGGTGGGCACCATCCGCTTCTTTACGCCGAGAATGCCGGCCGACAGGTACCTGCTCAGTTCGTAGACGTCATAGCCCCTTTGATAGAGGTAAAGGACGGCGTCCCTCACCTTCACCTCGTCGTAATAAAACCTCTCCACCCTCCTGTCCACCCTCGGATTTTCGGCCAGTTCCATGTCCTTCAGGGGTCCCCTGAAGCCGATGGGAGGGAAAACGTTGGAAAAGCTGACGCTGGGCCTGGGCGGCTTCTCGAAGAAGAGGTCTGCCGCCACGGGAGACCTGCTCATGGCGATCTCCCGGACAATCTCTTCCACGTCCCTTCGAACGTTTACCCGGCGGCTTCCGCCGCCAAGGGTCATTCGGAGGTCAAGGATGTCGTCGATGCCGAGGCCTTCCCTCACCCAGAGGGAAGGATTGTCAGCCCTCCGGGGATCCTCCTGCGTGACCAGGGGCGTCACGTTCACGTCGGGGTAGCCGGACCAGCCCACGAGGAAGCTCGGAGGCGAGTAGCCGCTGAGCTCCGTGGAGAGCCGGACCTCCTTCACCCTCCTCCGGGCCTCCAGGATGGGGCACTTGGAGAGGCCGCACCAGAGCCTGCCCTTGCACCTTATACATAACTCCGGCCTGATGACGCTGACCACTACCTTAGCAGAAGCAAGCTTTTTATTGAAGGGATACCTATGTTGGGCGTGGGCTATCTGGAAGAGCTCATACGGGCAGCCAAGGAAGAGCAAAGAAGGGAAGAAGAGAAGAAGGCCCAGTCGGCCGTGAAGCCCGAGGAAGTGAAGCCCCAGGAGGAACAGCCCCAGGGAAAGCCCGTGAGGGTCGTCATAGAGGAGTACGGCAACGTAAAGATCGTGAAGGTAGAGGGGGAGCCCCTGCTCATATACGAGGTGCCCGTGCCCAAGCCCACGGAGGCGGAGCGAAAGATCATAAACATACTCAAGGACGCTGCCGCCCGGCTGATTGCCATCACGGGCACCCGGTTCAGGGACTTGGAGGCCAAGAAAAACTTTTACAAGCAAAAGGTCCTCGAGATCATCGAGAACTTCCCCGAACTGGGCATACCGCCCAACCGGAAGGAGTTCTACGCCGAGGCCGTCGTCAGGGAGATGATAGGCTACGGTCTCCTTGACTTCCTGCTGTCGGACGACGAGCTGGAGGAGATCATGGTCATAGGCCCCAAGAGGCCCGTGTACGTCTTCCACAGGCGCTACGGCATGATGAAGACCAACATCATGTTCTTCAGGGACGAGGAGATTCGCGAGATCATCGAGAAGATCGCCCGGGACGTGGGCAGGAGGATCGACATCGAGAACCCGCTCCTGGATGCCAGACTGCCCGACGGTTCTCGTGTGAACGCCACCATACCGCCCGTCTCCGTGGACGGCTCCACCATCACCATCCGCAAGTTCCGGAAGGATCCCTACACGGTGGTGGACCTCATCAAGTTCGGCACCTTCACGCCCGAGATTGCCGCCTTCCTCTGGATGGCCGTGGACGGCATGGGGGCCAAGCCCGCCAACATCCTCATCGCCGGCGGCACGGGCTCCGGAAAGACCACCACCCTGAATGTGCTGGCGGCCTTCATCCCCGTCTACGAGAGGGTCATTTCCATAGAGGACACGGCGGAGCTGAATCTCCCCCTTGAGCACTGGGTGAGGCTGGAGGCCAGGCCCCCCGGCATAGAGGGGACCGGCGAGGTGAGCATGGACGTGCTCGTGAAGAACGCCCTGAGGATGAGACCCGACCGCATCATCGTGGGTGAAGTGAGGCACAAGGAGGCCTTCACCCTCTTCACGGCCATGAACACGGGCCACGACGGTAGCATGGGCACCATCCACTCCAACTCGGCCAGGGACACCATCGTCAGGATCACCTCCCCTCCCATGGACGTCCCGGAGGTCATGGCCACGGCCCTGGACTTCATCGTCGTGCAGCACCGCATACACGACAGGCGCAAGGGCACCATCAGGAGGATCACGGAGATCGCGGAGGTCCTCAACGACAACGAGAAGCCGCTGGTGAAGACCATATACGTCTGGGAGCCCAAGGAGGATGCCATGTTGCAGGTGGAGTCCTCCATCGCCTACTTGAAAACCCTCAGGGACTACACGGGGCTGGAGCTGTCGGACCTGGAAGACGAGCTCCAGAGGCGCACCGAGTTCCTCCAGGACCTCCTCAAGAGGGGCATCAGGGACATGAAGAGCGTCAAGAAGGAGGTGCAGAGGTACTTTGAGGAGGGGAAGAAGAGATGGCAAAAGCGTTAGACAGGTTAAAAGACATCTTCTCCCGGGGGAAGGAGGAGAAAGAGGAGAGTAGCATCGAGATTGACGAGCTGGTGGTAGACGAGATCGTCAAGAGGGTGCTGGAGAAGTACAGGGAGGAAGGAACTTACATCCCCGACGAGGAGCCCGTCCCCGAGAGCCTCAAGGAGATCATCACCGTCAGGACCATAACATCCAAGACGGCCCCGCCCCTGGAGTCCCACCCCTCCCCCTTCGTGAGGGCCGTGGGAAACATCTACAAGAAGCTGAAGGGCGTCGTCGACGCCCTGGCCGAGAGGCTCGTGAACAACCGCCTCATGAGGAAGATTGACTTTGACCTCTACGCCGCCAACATCAGGCTCACGGCCACCCAGTACGTGGCCATCGTCCTCACCCTCGCCCTCGTGGCCGC
>JAADDC010000051.1 GCA_013154145.1 Candidatus Iainarchaeum sp.
GTAGGAAGCAATAAAAACCTATCTCTGCTGGATATGGTGGGGGTCAGAAATCCCCGGAGGATGATGGGATGGCAAAGACGCTGGTTATCGGTGGAGAGGTTCTGAAGCCACCCGAGGGCGTCGAGTGCAACGACAAGAAGTGTCCCTACCACGGCGACGTGAGGGTGAGGGGACAGGTCTTAGTGGGCAAGGTCATCTCCGACCGAATGGACCGAACGGTCACCATCCTCCGGGAGGGCGTTGTCTACGTCCCCAAGTACGAGCGATACATGCGCGTTTCCTACAAGCTCCACGCCCATAATCCCCCCTGTATCAACGCCAAGGCCGGCGACATCGTTCTCGTGGGCGAAACCCGGAAGCTCGCCAAGACCGTTTCCTTCGTCGTTCTGAAGGTCATAAAGAGGGCCGGAGAAGGTGGTGAGGCCAAATGAAGGCCATAGGATCTTCTATTACCAAGGGTATCCAGGTGGGCACCCGCCTGGTCTGCGCCGACAACACGGGCGCCAAGGAGCTCAAGATGATCGGTGTTATAGGCTTCAAGGGCAGGAAGCGGCGCAGGCCCGAGGCGGGCGTCGCCGACAGGATCATCGTCTCCGTCACCAAGGGCAAGCCCGACATGAAGGGCAAGGTGTTCCACGCTGTGGTCATCCGACAGCGCAAGGAGTTCCGCAGGCCCGACGGCACGAGGGTGATGTTCGAGGACAACGCGGCGGTCATCGTCAACGAGAAGGGCGAGCCCCGCGGCACCGAGATCAAGGGTCCCGTGGCCAGGGAAGTGGGTGAGCGCTTCCCCAAGATCGTGAGGATAGCGTCGGTGGTAGTATGAGGAAGGTAGGGTCCCAGCCAAGGAAGCAGAGGCGTTTCCTCTTCAAGGCACCCCTTCACATCAGGCAAAAACTGGTCTCTGCCCCCCTCTCCAAGGAACTGAGAAAGGAGCTGGGCTTCAGGTCCCTTCCGGTCCGCAAGGGCGACACCGTGAGGATCATGAGGGGCAAGTTTAGGGGGCACGAGGGCAAGGTCATTGGCGTCTCCCTCAAGAGGATGCGAATCTTCGTGGAGGGGGCCACCCTCAAGCGCTCCGACGGCAGGGAGGTCCCCTATCCCATTCACCCCTCCAAGGTCCTGATCATCGACGTGGACCGCAGCGACGAAAGGAGGTTTAGATAATGGCGAGGGTAGGAGGAGGCAGGAGGCACCTCAAGAGGATCGCCGCTCCCAAGTCCTGGAAGATCAAGAGGAAGAGCCGCTTCGGCGTTTGGGTTACCAAACCCTCTCCCGGGCCCCACCCCCAGGAGCGCTCCATCCCCCTGAGGATACTGGTGAGGGACTACCTGGGGCTGGCCCGGAACGCCCGGGAAGCCGACTTCATCATCAAGAGGGGAGAGATCCTCGTGGACGGCAAGGTCCGCAAGGACCCCAAGTTCCCCGTGGGTCTCTTTGACGTGGTGGAGATCCCCAAGGTGGAGAAGGTCTACAGGATCATACTCGACGAGAAGGGGCGCCTCGTCCCCAAGGAGATCTCCGAGAGCGAGAAGGGCTACAAGATCGTGAGGATCGAGAGGAAGAAGATGGTGAGGGGAGGGAGGGTACAGCTAGGCACCCACGATGGTAGGAGCTTCCTCCTTAAGGAGACAGATCTCAAGCCCGGGGACGTCCTCAAGATCGAGGTGCCCTCCCAGAACATCGTCGAGTCCTACAAGCTGGAGCCCGGCAACCTCGTCTACATCCTTTCCGGCCGGCACGCGGGCACCATCGGCACCGTCAAGGAGATCGAGAAGGGAGACCTCCTCAGGCCCACCCTCGTGAAGGTAGAAGTCGGCGGGGAAACCATCGAGACGGCCAAACGCAACGTCTTCGTGGTGGGCCGCAACGCACCTGTCATAACGCTGTGAGGTGAAAGGGATGAACCCCATGAGGGCCATCAGGGTCGAGAAGGTGACGCTGAACATCGGTGTGGGCGAGCCCGGCGAGAGACTGGAGAAGGCAGAGGAGGTCATAAGGAGGGTGCTCGCCCTGGCAGGCATCGAGCAGAAGCCCGTGAGGACCAAGGCCAAGGTGAGGGTTCAGCGCTGGGGTATTAGGCCTGGTCTCCCCATCGGCGTGAAGGTCACCGTGAGGGGAAAGAAGGCCTACGAGCTCTTGAAGCTCCTCTTTAAGGCCGTCGAGAACAAGATCTCCTCCCGCTCCTTCGATCCACTGGGTAACTTTTCCTTCGGCATCCGCGAGTACATCGACATCCCCGGGATGAAGTACGACCCGGCCATAGGCATCTACGGCATGGACGTGACGGTCACACTTGAGAGACCCGGCTACAGGGTAAAGAGGAGGAAAAGGAAGAGGAGCAAGGTGGGCAAGAGGCACCTGATAACCAAGGATGAAGCCATCGACTTTGTTAAAGAAACTTTCGGTGTGGAGGTTGTGTAGTATGGGGAAGAGGCGACCTCGAGCCCGGCACGGGAAGAACGTCAAGTGCATGAGGTGTGGTAGGGCGCAGGCCGTCATCAGGAAGTACGGCCTCATGCTCTGCAGGCAGTGCTTCAAGTTGGTGGCCGAGGAGCTGGGCTTCAGGAACTACTACTGAGGTGATGCCATGACGAGGCTGGACCCCCTGGCAGATGCCCTGATGGCCATCAACAACGCCGAGAAGGCCGGAAAGAGAGAAATCATAGTGTACCCGGCCTCCAAGCTCCTCCTTCGCGTCCTCGAGATCCTTCAGAAGCACGGCTATATCGAGGAGTTCGAGTTCATTGACGACGGCAGGGAGGGGATGGTGAGGATAAAGTTGGCGGGGCGCATCGTCAGCGCCGGCGCCATCAAGCCCCGGTTCCCCGTCAGCAAGGACGAGTGGACCAAGTGGGAGCAGAGGTACCTCCCCGCCCGCGGCATAGGCATACTCATCGTTTCCACTCCCCAAGGATTGATGACCAACGAGGAGGCCAAGCAGAAGGGCATAGGCGGGAGGCTCATAGCCTACGTGTACTGAGGTGACAGGATGTTCAGGGTCCAGTGGGAGATCGAGGTGCCCGAGGGCGTCAGCGTAGAGGTGGATGGAACGAAGGTGAGGGTGAGCGGGCCCCTGGGCACCCTCGAGAGGGACTTCGCCAAGACGCCCGGCGTGATCATAGAGAAGAAGGACGGAAAGGTCGTCGTGAGGGCCAAGACCACCCGCCGGAAGCACAGGGCCAACGCGGGCACCGTGGCGGCCCACATCAAGAACATGGTGATGGGCGTCCAAAAGCCCTGGAAGTACGTGCTCCACATCGTTTACGCCCACTTCCCCATGAAGGTGGAGGTCAAGGGGGACAAGGTCATAATCACGAACCTCAGGGGCGCCAAGACGCCCATAGAGGTGCCCATCGTTCCCAACACGAAGGTGGAGGTCAAGGGCAAGGAGGTCATCGTCACCTCCACCGACAAGGAGGCCGCCGGCATCATGGCCGGCCGCCTGGAGATCGCCACGAAACTACCACCGGAGTTTGACCAGCGCAAGTTCCAGGACGGCATATACATCGTCGAGAAGGGGGTCTGGGGAGAGTGAACGTCGTGAGGCTCATAAAGAAGAAGAGGCGCTTCAAGTTCCTCAGGCAGAGGACCCCTGGCAAGCGAAGGCTGAAGATGAGCTGGAGGAAGCCCAGGGGCATTGACTCCCCCAAGCGCATAGAGAGGAAGGAAAAGGGAAGGGTCGTCAAGATCGGCTACAGGACGCCCAAGCTCATAAGGGGGCTACATCCCTCTGGCTTCCCCGAGGTCATCGTTCACAACCCCTCCGAGCTGGAGGGCCTCAAGGACGTGGTCATCAGGATTGGCAGGACCGTCGGAAGGAAGAAGCGGATGGAGATCGTTAAGAGGGCCGAGGAGCTCGGTCTGAGGGTGATCAATCCATGAAGGTGGACAGGGCCATAGAACTCGTGGCATCCATGTACGGCGTGGGCAAGGAAAGGGTCTGGGTGGACCCAGACAGGATAGAGGAGGTGGCCTCCGCCCTCACCAAGGACGACCTCAGGAGGCTCATCGAGTTCGGTGTGATAAAGATACTCCAGAAGAAGGGCTACTCCCGCGTGAGGGCCCGGGAGCTCAAGCTCAAGAAAAAGAAGGGCCGCAGGAGGGGGCCCGGCTCCCGGAAGGGTACTCCGGGAGCAAGGCTGGATCCCAAGAAGGCCTGGATAACCAAGATCAGGGCCATCAGGAGGCTCCTGAAGAGGCTCAGGGAGAAGGGCGTCATAGATAGGAAAACCTACAGGAAGCTTTACAGGCAGGCAAAGGGCGGCTTCATCAGGAGCAAGGCCCACGTGATAGAGCTGATCGAGGGGAGGTAAGATGGCGACGGGCGCGAACTACAGGGTTCCCCTGAGGAGGATAAGGGAGAGGAAGACCAACTACTGGAAGCGCATCGCTCTCATCAAGTCAGGCCTCCCGAGACTCATTGTGAGGGTCTTCAACAACTCCATCGTCGTTCAGCTGGCCGAGTTCGATGAGAAGGGAGACAGGATCATCGCACAGGCCAACAGCCGGGAGCTCGTGAAGATGGGGTGGAAGGGACACCCGGCCAACACCCCGGCGGGATACCTCCTGGGCAGGCTCATAGCCAAGAGGGCCTTAGAGAAGGGGGTGAAGAAGGCCGTACTGGACATCGGCTTCCACACGCCCGTCCACGGCTCCACCATCTTCGCGGTCCTCAAGGGGGCCATCGACGGAGGCCTGGAGATCCCCCACTCGGAGGAGGCACTCCCCTCCGAGGAGAGGGTGAGGGGCGAGCACATCGCCACATACGCGAGAGCGTTAAAAGAACAATCCCCCGAAAAGTATGAGCGCCAGTTTGGCGGATACCTGAAGCGCGGCCTCAATCCGGAGGATCTACCCTCCCACTTTGACGAAATGCTCCAGAAGGTGAGCGCATGAAGAAGAAGGACTGGGTGCCCAAGACCAAGCTCGGGAAACTGGTGGCCTCGGGCGAGATCAAGTCCATGGAGGAGGCCCTCGCCACCAACCTCCCGCTCTTGGAACCCGAGATCGTGGACATCCTTCTGCCGGATCTCAAGAGGGTGATATTAGAGAGAAGGATCACCGTGCGCGTGACGGACTCGGGAAGGAGAAGGTCCTACCGGGTCACCGTGGCCGTTGGCAACGAGAACGGGTACGTGGGCGTGGGCACGGGCAAGGCCAAGGAGTACAGGGTGGCCCTGGACAAGGCCACCCGCAACGCCAAGATCAACATCATCCGCGTCAGGAGGGGCTGTGGGTCCTGGGAGTGTGGCTGTGGGCTGCCCCACTCGGTGCCCTTCACCGTGGAGGGTAAGTCGGGCAGCGTGAGGGTGGTCCTGAAGCCCGCACCCAGGGGCGTCGGCCTTGTGGCCGCCGACGCCATCAAGCCCGTGCTCCAGCTGGCTGGCATCAAGGACGTCTGGAGCAAGGGTTACGGCAACACCCGCAGCACCGTCAACTTTGCCCTGGCCACCGTAGACGCCCTCAGGAAGACCTACTCGACGCGCCTGAGGGAAGAGGACCTCATGAAGGTAGGGGTGGACTGGTAATGGCGTGGGCCGTTGTGAGGGTGAGGGGTAGCGTCGGCGTCAAGGGGGACATAGAGGAGACCATGAGGAGGCTGAAGCTGACCCGCGTCAACCACGCCGTGGTCATCCCCGAGACGCCTGTCTATGAGGGCATGGTCAAGAAGGCCAAGGACTACATCACCTGGGGCGAAATCGACAAGGAAACCCTCGCGGAGCTCATACTCAGGAGAGGGGAGTTCATAGGTGGCGGAAGAGTCAGCAAGGAGGAGCTCGAGAAGCGCACAGGCATGAAGTTCGACGAGCTCCTGGACAGGGTCCTCTCCAACCAGTTCCACCTTCACAAGATCCTCAAGCCCTTCAGATTACATCCGCCCAGGAAGGGGTATAGGAGCATCAAGCAACCCTTCAAGGTGGGTGGTGCGCTGGGCTACAGGGGGGCCAAGATCAACGAGCTCCTGCGGAGGATGATATAATGGTGGTGCGGAGGAGAAGGAAGTACAGGAAGAAGCTGGGTGGCAGGACCTTCCACGGCGACACCAAGAACCGCAGGGGCAAGGGCATCAAGGGAGGCCGTGGCAGGGCAGGCGCCTGGGACCACAAGAAGAGCACCTACCGCTACGAGGTCATGGGCAAGAAGGGCTTCGTTCCTCCCAGAAAGAGGGAAGAGGTGGTCATAAACCTCCGCCAGATCAACGAGATCATTTCCTCCCCCTCCTTTAAGGGAGATGAGATCGACGTCACCGAGATGGGCTATACCAAGGTTCTCGGCACCGGATCCCTCTCGAGGGGCGTCACCGTCATAGCCTACTCCTTTAGCGAGAGGGCGAAGGAGAAGATAGAGGCCGCCGGCGGCAAGGCGGTGATCAAGGAATGAGCCTCGTGGACCTCCTCTACAACATCGGCCGGAAGCTGCCAGAGATAAGACCGCCAGAGGTTCCGCCCGACTTCAAGACGCGGCTCATGTGGACGCTCGTCGTCCTGGTCTCCTTCTACATACTTTCTCTCATTCCACCCTACGGATTACAGGCGGTCAGAGGTTTGGCCCCCGAAGCCTTCCAGCTCATACTCGCCTCAAATCTGGGCTCCATACTGGCAGCCGGTATAGGACCCATCGTCATCGCTTCCATCGTGCTCCAGCTACTCGTGGGGTCCGGCATCATCCAGATAGACATGCGGTCCCAGGAGGGCCGGGCCAAGTTCATGACCATACAGAAGGTGCTGGCCATCTTCTTTTCCTTCTTCGAGGCGTGGATATACGTGTCCACCGGCTTTCTCCAGGCGGTGCCCGGTCTCGAGCTCATCGTGGCCCTGCAGGTGGCCCTCGGCTCCATATTCCTCATTTACCTCGACGAGATCGTCCTCAAGTGGGGCATTGGCAGTGGCATCTCCCTCTTCATTGCCGCCAACGTCACCAGGGCCGCCATGTGGAACGGCTTTGGCATACACCCCGAGAGCTACCTGATGGGCCTCATAAACGCCATCTCCACCGCCTCCCCCATCTGGTGGACCTACCTCATCCCCTACATCATTACCATCCTCGTCTTCCTCATCGTCGTCTACGCCGAGGGCATACACGTGGACATTCCCATTGCCCTCTCCTACGGCAGGGGCGCCGGCGGCCGCTACCCCATCAAGCTCCTCTACCTCAACGTGATCCCCGTCATCTTCGCCGTTGCCCTCTTCGCCAACATCCAGCTCCTCGCCTACATACTCAAGGACACGCCGATTTCTGTCATACTCGGCCAGTACAGGGAGGTCCCCACGGAGACGGGCGTCACGTACGAGCTGGTGGGCGGCCTCGCCTACTACCTCCAGCCCCCCTACAAGCTCATGGACGACATCATACTTTTGCTGACCACGGGGCAGGTCCCCTCCACCCTCGTTCCCAACCTCATACACGCCATCATCTACATCCTCCTGCTCACACTCACCTCCGTCCTCTTTGGAATGTTGTGGATTGAGCTGGCCGGCTTCGGCCCGAAGCAGATAGCCGAGCAACTGGCATCTTCCGGCTTTGGCATCCCTGGCTTCCGTAGAGATCCAAGGGTGCTGGAAAAGGTCCTGGAGAAGTACATTCCCACCATAGCCATACTGGGCTCCGCCTTCGTGGGCTTCCTGGCCGGCTTCACGGACGTCTTTAGGGGGCTCGCATCGGGTATGGGTATACTCCTGGCCGTTGAGATCATCTACCGCTACTACGAGATCATCATGAGGGAGAAGGTCCTGGAGATGTACCCGGCCCTGAAGAAGGTGCTAGAATGATTGCCGCCGTCGTGGGGGTGCCGGGCTCCGGCAAGAGCACCGTCATCGCCGAGGCCCTCAAGGAGATCTCCATTCCCGTCGTCAACTACGGCGACGTTTTCCTCGAAGTGGCCCGGAAGAAATACGGCATCGAGGACAGGGACGAGCTGAGAAGAAGACTCACAGCCGAGGAGTACAAGGAGCTCCACAGGGAGGCCGCCAAGAAAGTGCTGGAGATGGCGAGGGAACCCATCGTGCTGGACACCCACGCCCTGGTGGTGGTGAAGACCGGCTTCATGCCGGGCTTCCCCAAGTTCGTCCTGGACATGCTTCCCATCTCCCTCATCGTCATCATCGAGGCGTCCCCCGAGGAAGTGCTTGCCCGAAGAAAAAGGGACGCCCGGCGGAGGGGCGGCGGCCTCGAGGACAACGTTTCCCTTCACCAGGAGCTCAACCGGGCCGCCGCCGTCCACTACGCCATCGAGAAGGGGGCCAGCGTGTATATTATACATAACAAGGAAGGGGAGCAGGCCCGCAGCGGAAGGGAACTGGCAGAGGTGTTAAGGGAATGGATGCGTGGATTGGGGTATCACTCTTAGCGCTGGCGGCGTACCTGTACACCCGGTTCATTGATAAAATGACCGGGGACAGGAA
>JAADDC010000039.1 GCA_013154145.1 Candidatus Iainarchaeum sp.
ACGTGAGCTTCGAGGTTGGGGCGATGATCCGTTCGGGCACTCTCCAGTCGCTCCTCACGAGACCGCTGTCTCTGGGGGCCTTCCTGCTTCTGCGGAACAGCGGCAGAACCTTCCTGGCAATCCTCTCGTCCGTCCTCGTATTCATCGGGATATACTTCTTCTTTGGTGGCACAAACCTCCATCTTTACCTTTTGGGCCTGATCCTTGCCCTCCTCTTCTACCTCTTTCTCGGACAGGCCATCGGCTACCTATCCACCTGGTTTTACACCATATGGGGGTTTCAGACGCTGCTCGTCTACGCCCCGTCCCTGCTCTTCGGAGGGGCATTGATACCCCTGGACCTGCTTCCGAAGCCCCTGGTGGAGATTGCGCAGGCGCTTCCCTGGAAGTACCTCCACTATGACCTCGCCATGACAGTGCTGGGAAAACCCCTTGACATCTTGCCACTCCTGGGATGGTTGCTCGTGGCGTTTGTAGCTGAACGACTCCTGTTCAAGCTCATGACAAGGAAGTGGGAACAGTGGGGTGGATAGGAACCCTGTGGCGCATCGTGAGGGACAAGGTCAAGGTGGCGGCCCTGGACTTCCTCTTTGAGATAGCGTAGACGCTAATGAGCATAGTAACGGTCCTTGTACTCTGGCGCAGCGTGGTGAGTGCTGTTCCCACGGGCTGGACGGAGGAGATGGTGCTGGCCTTCGCCCTCTTTCTGGAAATTTATTATATCGTGAGGTCCTACATCAGGGACATTATCTGGGCCTACGGGGAATTCTTTATCTTCGGCTGGATACAGCCGTTCTTGAAGCCAGGGAGCCTCCTCTACGTGATTATCGAAAACAATGATGGGGGTTTCATCCTTGCAAGCTTGATAAAGCTGCTTGTCCTCGGTGGAGCGCTAATGCTCCTCTTTGAGGGGTGGTGGAAAGGACTGGTGCTCTTCCTTTTGGGAATGGCGGTGCTCGCAGGCTTCGAGATGTTCGTCGTGGGTATTTCGTTGCTGCTCATTGAGAGTGGACGGCTGTGGGACCTCTTCTACGCCCTCGTGGGCTACGTCATAAACATACCGGCAGACTTCTTCAGGGGGCTTGCCGGCTTCTTCGTGAGAACCGTGGTGCCCCTCTACTTCTTCGTGACAGTGCCAGCCAAGGCAGTCTTTGGCATCCCTGACGACCTACCACTTCTCCTTGCGTTAACTGCTCTCTGGCTCGCCGCAGGCTACTGGACGCTCAGAAAGGCGCTGGAGAG
This sequence comes from Candidatus Iainarchaeum sp., assembly GCA_013154145.1. GTDB lineage: Archaea > Iainarchaeota > Iainarchaeia > JAADDC01 > JAADDC01 > WANZ01. The sequence goes on from JAADDC010000039.1 coordinate 1,243, forward strand.
TGCTGAAGCCTACGGAGGTTAGGGAGTCTTTTCAGCCACCTCGTCTACGCGCTCATTCAACTTCTTGTAGGCGTCCCTGAGGGCGAGGAAGAGCAGAAACACCTCGTAGTCGTTGTAGTTGTGGGCCCTCATTAGCAGGTCCTTAATCCTGATGTAGGGCCTGTCTGCCTTGATGGTGTCGTCGAAGATATCCTCCCTCACGAGGTGGGGAACTCCGTGGGCCCTGATGAAGTAGTAAAGGTGAACGAGGTCGGAGAGCGGGATGCCGTACCGGTCTTTCAGGTGTCCTGAGCCGCGGCCAATGGCCTCGGCAAATACCTTTGCGAGCAAACCCCGCGTGGTGGTAGGCAGCGTAGATGATCTTTTTGGCTCGGATCTAGTGCCAACGAAGGAGAAGGCCACCGTGTTTGGATCCGCGTGCTTCAGCGCCTCTTCCACGGGATCTTTCCCTTCCTTGAGGGCCGTGACCACCGCGTGGGCGAGGGGATGTTCCTCGGGCGAAAAGCGTTGCGACTTCAGGTAGTAAACGAGGTACTTGGTCAGGAGTTCCTTGGTGGCATAGGCGATGGGATCCTTCTCCCTCGTACCACGGAGGGTCGCGACGAGGTCCTCGAGCTCGGTGAGCGTGAGCTGACCCTCCTCGTGTTTCTTGATGATCCCCGGGCCAGTTCCTCCGGCTTCCTTTCCTTGAAGAGTTTGGTGGGTTCGTCGCCCAGGAGTCTTTTCAGCTTCTCCACGTAATGTATTGAGCGGCGGTGTAATAAAAATCGTTGAGAGGGGGAGCGCCCCGGGGAGGATTCGAACCTCCGACCTCCCGGTTACTGCACTCCCCCATGCCCCCTATATTACAGAGTTAGCTTCCAAAAAATTATTAAGTCTAAGTGCTTCACGACCTCCCACCCTCAACTCGTACAATTTGTTGCCGTAACCTGTTTTGTAAGGTCCTAACACTCGGCCATTAAATCCAAATTCTTCAATAAACTGTCCTATTTCTTCGAGAAAAGTTTTTGATTTAGAATATAATCTCCATTTAATATCACGTCTTTTTTCATTCTTGTAAAGATTTCCGTCATCAAGAAAGAGGGAGTACAAAAAGTTTGCCTTAAACTTTTTGTCCTGATCAAGTACTTTCCTAGATAATTTATACTTGCTTGCCTCCCAAGATTCGAGCCACCTACTAGCACTTACTCGTTCAAAACTTACAACATACAAATTCTTTTTTCTATAAATATGTCCAAAACCTAACACCGCCTTACCTAAGGAGTAAACTCGATCCCGTAAATTTTCGGAGCTTGTCCAATAAACAAACCCGTACCGCTTACGCTGTCCGTCACCATAGAAGTGGCCTAACAACGCAGCCTCAAGATATAAAGTAAAGGGGGGCATGGGGGACACCTTAACAGCCGGGCGCTCTACCAGCTGAGCTACCGGGGCACGCATAGTGAGAGGGGTGGAAAAGGTTTAAGAAGGCAACGAGGAGAGCACAGCGTCCACCTCGTCCAGGTTCTTAACGGCTATGACGGGAGCCTCGTCGGGGATGTCCCTGCGATTGGCGTAGGGGATGATCACGGGGCCCTGACCCACGGCCGAAAGTTTTTCTCTAACGTAGGCCACGCCGTCGACGGTGTAAAGATCCTCTGCTATGCGGCCGGTGGCGAGAACCGGTGTTCCACCGTTGAAGAGTGCGTAAATGGCCGCGTATATGGCCAGGTCCGCTGACCTGCCGTCCACGTAGTAGACGGGGCCCTCCACGGAGAAGAGGATGCCGGAGGCGATGGGTCCGTGCCGCCGCTTGAAGACCTCGTAGGCCACCCGGGCGCTCTCAGCCAACTTGCTACCCACCACCGTGTCCTCCACGAAGACCCCTTCCTGTGGCACCGAGCAAATCCTCGCGGGGATGAGCTCCCCCCTCCCGGAGTAACCCAGGAGGTAGAAGTCCACACAGTTGCCGGACTGCTGGAAGAGAAGGAGGACGGCGGCGACGAGCAGGAGTGCAAGGAAGAGGTACCTCATGGTATCACCATGAAGCGGGCGGGCCGCAACGGGTGGACCGGGAGGCGTCCCCGCACCCCAGCCGGGCTCCTCTCCACCCCGCTACCCGCCGGCATGGAGGCAGCCGGCTACGGTTGCTCCCTTCCGGGCCTGGCCGGGTTCACCGGCCGCGCACCACCCGGCGGGACGGGGCTTCACAGGGAGTTGCCGGCGGGGCCACGGGGCCCTTCCGGCCGCCCCGTTGCTCCGGCCCCGGCGTAAGCGGATTTCCGGTTACAGGGGACCGCTAACCCCCCGGCCTGCCCGCCCGTTAATTAAGGGGACGGTTGTGGTTAAAGAGGGAAACGTTATACATAACGCAAATTTCAAGCATCAATCCCACTTTATGTAGAACTTGACGTTATACATAACCGACAAACGTCGAAGTTCGCGAGGGAAAGTATTATAAAGGACTTCAACCTCAATTTTTCCGATAAAAAGGACCCAATGATGGGGCCTCGTGAGGTGGTGAACGTGAAGAGCCTTGTGGACGAAGCTGTGGGAAAGGGTTCCGGGGTAAACCAAAAACTGGACCCCATGCTTCAGCCCAAGATTCTTGTTGTGGGCGTGGGAGGCGCAGGTAACAACATCGTTAACAGGATAAGCCAGATGGGCGTCAAGGGCGCCCAGCTGGTGGCCATTAACACGGATCGCCAGCACCTGGCCATCATCTCCGACGACATAACCAAGGTGCTGATCGGCGAAGGTGTGACCAGGGGGTTGGGTGCAGGCGGTGACCCCAGCGTCGGCAGGAAGGCAGCGGAAGTTAGCAGGCAGACCCTCCAGCAGATCCTCAACGGCGCCGACCTGGTCTTCGTGGTGGCAGGCATGGGTGGCGGCACGGGCACCGGTGCAGCCCCCGTGGTGGCCCAGATCGCCAAGGAGCAGGGCGCCCTGGTCATCTCCATGGTAACCTATCCCTTCAGGCTGGAGAGGGCAAGGATGGAGAAGGCTGACCAGGGCATCATGGAGCTGGCCAAGGTCAGCGACACGGTGATCGTCATCGACAACAACAGGCTCGTGGAGCTGGTGCCCAACCTGCCCATGCAGGAGGCCTTCAAGGTGGCCGACGTCATCATCGCCAAGACCGTTCAGGGTATAACGGAGACGATAACGCAGCCGTCCCTCATCAACCTGGACTACGCCGACCTGAGGGCCATCATGACCAGCGGCGGCATCTCCGTCATCTCCGTTGGCGAGGGCAGGGGTGTCAACAAGGTCCAGGACGTGGTGGAGGACGTGCTCAAGAACACCCTGCTGGACGTGAACCCCGAGGGCGCCAAGGGCGTGCTGATCCACATTACCGGCGGTCCGGACCTCACCCTCGGAGAGGCCAACGCCATCGGCGAGCTCCTCACCGAGAGGGTGGATCCCAGGGCAACGGTGATCTGGGGCGCAAGGATAGACCCCTCCTTCGAGGACATGGTGCAGGTGATCGCCATCTTCACGGGTGTCCAGAGCCCCTACATCAAGAGCCCCGTGGGAGCGTCCACCGCCCAGTACTCGGAGATCCCGGCGCTGGACATAGACTACCTCAGGTGACGAACCAAGGGAGCACGTTGATGAGGAGGAGAAGCAGCGCGATGCCCTTGAGGGGGCTTGCTTTTATCCCCCCTATCTTTTCCACTTCTTCTATTGCCTGACCGCCGTCGAAGATGGAGAAGGGGAGCGCGTTGACCACCGCCACCATGAGGTTGAGCAGGGCAAAGAGGCTGAGGAAGGAGAGGAGGAAGCTGAGGAGGTAGTAATCAAGGGGAGGGCTCTCCTTCCAGACGGTTTCTGCACCCCTGACACCTAAATAGCCCTCGTTGGGTATCTCGATGCTCATCTCCTCGCCGTTTCTCAAGAAGGTGATTGTGATGGTGTTCCCCTCTGCCGAGCGGATGGCCTCCAGGAGCTCCGAGAAGGTGCGGGTGGGGGTGTCATCGATGGAGAGGATGACGTCACCGGGCTGGAGCTTCCCGTGGACCAGGGAAGGAAGGACTTTCCCGTTGATCTCTATGGTTTCGGGGACCTCGAGGATCTTCACGCCGAGGGCGTACTGGTCGTAGTAATTTTCAAAGAGGGGTGCCAGGAGGGGGGTAATGAGGAGAAGCAGGGCAGCCACGGGGATGAAGGCAAAGACGTTGGAGGCGGGGCCGGCGGAGAGCACGCTCACCTTCTTCTCGGGAGGGGAGGCCTTGAACTCCTCCTCGTCGGGCATCACGTAGGCGGCCACGGGGACGATGCCAAGGATGACCATGGCGGCGTCCCTGATGGGGATGTTCCTCCTGAGGGCCACGGCCCCGTGGGCCCCCTCGTGGATGAGGAATATGAGGAGTATGGAGAGCCAGCCCTCCAGGAAGGGCACGTAGTAGGGGCCCACCTGCACCCCCGGTATGACCGGACCTATGCCCGGGAGGGGTGTGCCGCCCTGGTAGTAGGTGAGAAGGATGTTGAGGGCCGAGGCGCCCAGAAGGTAGAAGGCGGCCCCCATGAGGCCGAAGAGAAGGGTAAAGAGGGATGCCACGGGGCCGCCGATCATGAGGAGGGAGAGGATCAGGAGGGGGAGGAGGTTCCTAAGGTTTAGTTTCCTGAAGTGTCTGCCAAGGATGGGGCCGAGGAGCAGTATTGGGCCGCTCTCGTCGACGAGGGAGATGATCTTGGAGCGAGAGAGATCCTTCAACCACTGGAGGAAGCCCCTCCAGCGGACGAAGAAGACAATGAGGTACTTTCTCTCCACGCTAATCATCGTATCCTCACCACATCGCCGAGGGTGAGTGTGAAGTCTGAGCGGGGGAGCTCAACCTCTTCCTCTTCTTCCCGGAGCTCTATGCCCAGGGCCTTTTCCAATCGCCGGACCTGCTCAGCCGTGGGGATAATGCGCTCCTCTTCTATGAGCTTGAGGGCCTTCACAGATATGCCCGTCTCCCGGGAAAGGGCGTTGAGGTCCATGCGCAGGCGCTTCCGGGCCTCCTTTATCCTCTTTCCAAAGTCCTCCACCAGATCCACGTAGGTCTGGGAAGATGTAAATTTCCGCCGCTCCCTGTATTCGGAGATGACCTCGCCGCGCTCGGCACAGGACTCACAGGCCACCAGCGTGGCACCCTCGATCTTCACCACGTAGGCTTTCTCCGCTGGTCTCCCGCAGACCTCGCAGTAGACGACCACATAGTTTAAAGACAACGGAGTAAATATAGCTCTGATGGTGGAGTCCAGGGACGAGTTCGACGTGGCGGCCATGCAAAGAAAGGTCCAGGAGCTGGAGATAGAGCGGACAAAACTCGAGGCCCACGCCTTCCAGCTCCAGCGCAAGTACGCTGAGCTCCTCAGGGAGCTCAAGCGGCTGAAACAGCCTCCGTTGATGGTGGGCTTTGTCGTGGAGCTGCTTCCCAACAAGATGGCCATCGTGAGACACACCAACGGCAACCAGTTCGTCGTCCCCGTGGTTTCCCACGTTTATCCCAAGCTGAGGCCCGGCATGAAGGTGGCCCTCTCCCAACACAACCTGGCGGTCCTGGACATACTCCCCGAGGAGAAGGACCTGAGGGCCCGGGCCTTCGAGGTGATAGAGAAGCCCCCCGTGAGGTACTCCGACGTGGGGGGACTGGAAAAGCAGATACAGGAGCTCAGGGATGTGGTGGAACTCCCCCTGAAGCAGCCTGACCTCTTCAGGGAGATCGGTATCGAGCCCCCCAAGGGTGTGCTCCTCTACGGTCCCCCGGGAACGGGTAAAACCCTCTTGGCCAAGGCAGTGGCCGGCGAGAGCGAGGCCACCTTCATACACGTGGTGGGCTCCGAGCTGGTCCAGAAGTTCATCGGCGAGGGTGCCAAGCTCGTGAGGGAGGTGTTCAAGTTGGCCCGGGAAAAGGCGCCCTCCATCATCTTCATCGACGAGATCGACGCCATCGGAGGGAGGAGAACCGACAGCGAGAGTGGCGGCGACAGGGAAATCCAGAGGACGATGATCCAGCTGCTTGCCGAGATGGACGGCTTTAAGCCCCTGGAGGGGGTGGTCGTCATCGCCGCCACCAACCGCCCCGACGTCCTTGATCCGGCGCTTCTGAGGCCTGGCCGCTTTGACAGGCTCGTCTACGTGCCCCTCCCCGACGCCGAGGCCCGCAAGGAAATATTCCGCGTGCATTTGAGAAGAGTGAAGAGCAGAGACCTGGACCTCGACGAGCTGGCCAAACTGACCAGCGGCTTCACGGGGGCCGACATCAGGGCGGTCGTCACGGAGGCGGGCCTCAGGGCCGTGAAGGAGGGGAGGAACTACATCACCATGGAGGACATGCTCTTCGCCATCAACCGCTTCCGGGTGAAGGCGGAGAGGGAACTCTCCAAGCACTTCAGGTGATGGAATGGGTGTACCCCTGGGTCCCGTGATACCCAAAAGAGAGGTGGAGCTCAGTGAGCTGTCCACCAAGTTTCTGGCGGTGGACGCCTACAACACGCTCTACCAGTTTATCTCCGTGATACGGCAGCCTGACGGCACGCCCCTCATGGACTCGAAGGGGAGGATCACTTCCCACCTCTCGGGCCTCTTTTATAGAACTATAAAGTTGCTGGAGAACGGCATAAGGGTGGCCTACGTTTTTGATGGGGTGCCGCCGGAGTTCAAGAAGAGGGAGCTGGAGGAGCGGGCAGAGAAGAGAGAAGAGGCCGAGCGGAAGTGGGAGGAGGCCCTGAGGAGGGGGGACATAGAGGAGGCCCGCAAGTACGCGACGCAGGCCTCCCGGTTGGAAAAGCAGATGGTGGAGGATGCCAAGAGGCTGCTGGATGCCATGGGCATCCCTTACGTCCAGGCGCCCTCCGAGGGGGAAGCACAGGCAGCTTACATGGCCGCCAAGGGCGACGTCTGGGCATCGGCATCACAGGACTACGACTCGCTGCTCTTTGGCACCCCCCGGCTCGTGCGGAACCTCGCCATCACGGGAAAGCGGAAGCTACCCGGCAGGAAGGTCTACGTGGACGTGAAGCCCGAGGTCATAGAGCTCCAAGAGGTTCTGAAGAGTCTTGGCATAGACAGGAGGAA
>JAADDC010000018.1 GCA_013154145.1 Candidatus Iainarchaeum sp.
ACTCTCTTTCCCATGGAGCGGAGCCTCTCCTCCAGGGCCCGGGCGAGGGTGCTCTTTCCTGCTCCGGAGGGCCCCGTCAGCCAGATGACCACCATTTGTATCCCTCAGTCGATGTAGCCCAGGGCTCTCAGTCTCGCCTTGATCTTCTCTTCCTCTTCCTTGGAGAAGACCTCTTCCTTCTCTTCTTCTATGGAGGCCACGATCTCCCTCAGAACGTACGTGACGTAGTCGGACACGGAGGTAAACCCTGTTCCCTCTATGAGCTCCTTTATTTTGTCGTAGAGGGGCTTGGGTATGGAAACCGTCGTGTACTTCTTCTCGTCGGCCATGGGGGTAGATGCACCAAAATTTAATTAAATTTAATGAAGTTTAATTACCCCTCCATCAGTTCCTTTACCTTGGGATCTGTGGGACTCGTACCCAGGATGAGGGCCACCTCGTCCTCCGTGAGCCTGGCTTTCCTTATGATGGCCCTCGCCCACTCCTTATTCTTGAACCAGAGGGGGAGGAAGGGGAGCACCTCCGTTATGACCCTCCTGCGGGAGAGGTGGAAGAGCTTGCCCAGCTTCCTGGCCAACTCGTTGCGCTTCTTGAGCTTGTCCTTATAGCGAGAGAGAAGCTTGATCCACGTGGGGTAGGAGTAGCGGGTGAACTTGCGGTAGGGCCGCTTCTTGGCTATTATCACGCCGTTGACCAGGAGCTCCTGGGCATAAGACAAAAATCCCCAGTACTGCCTCCTGATGATCCTCCCGTTGAAGACGTCCGCCCGGGACACCCACTTGAAGGCCTCCGCCACCTCCTCGGGGTCCTCGTACTCCCGGGGGATGTTCTCCACGATCCAGTATGTGAACATCTCCGGGTCCATGTCGAGGGTGGCCGTCAGCGCAAAGGGTCTAACCACCCGCTCGCTCTTGAATATCTTGGCCAGCACTTCGAAGATGCTGGCCTCCCGGTCCCTGTAGCCCAGATCCTTCACCAGATCGAGGGTGATCTTCAGGCCGTAGCGGGCCACGGCCTGGAGGTCCAGGAGCGCTGCCCTCACGTCGCCGCTCTCCTTCTTGGCCAAGTAGATGATGGCCTCCCTGTCGTAGGGTATGCCCTCTTTATCCAAGATCTTCATGAGGTAGGAGGCGAGGACGGAGGGCGAGATCCGCTTGTACTCCACCATTTTGACGTAGGGATGGAGGGGCATCACAGAGGGGGCCCAGGCGTCGTTGGCCGTGAGCATGACGGGATTCTTGGACTTCTGGAGTATCTCGATGATGGCCTTCACGCCCCCGGCGTCCTCCTTGGGAGAGAGGCCGTCCACCTCGTCAATGAGGATGAGCTTCCTTCCGCCGAAGAGGGAGGAGGCCTGCGCAGCTGCCCCCAGGATCCTCTCGACGGTGGCCCTGTCCCTGCTGTCCGACGCGTTCATCTCCACCAGATCCCAGCCGTACTCGGAGGCCACGGCGTAGGCGGTGGCGGTCTTTCCAACCCCCGGCGGGCCGTAAAGAAGGAGAGGCTTCTGGGGCTTACCCGAGTTCCAGGCCTCTGCCCAGGCACGGACGATCTGCTTGGCCTGCTCGTTCCCTATGATGTCGTCCAGCTTCTTGGGCCTGTACTTGTAGGTCCAGAGGGCCACGTAGGTATTTTGAGGGGAAGGGTATAAATTGTTAGGATGAGGGGCTACGTTTCCATCGAGGTGCTCCTCATAGGAGCCGCCCTCCTGGGCCTCTTCTACGGTTTCGTCCAGCCCACCGTCAACTTCCTCTCTTCTGCGAAGGAGGAGCTCTCCACGACGGCTCTCCTCAAGGGGATTGCCCTCCAGATCCAAAAGCTCTCGGAGATGGGGATGGCGGCGGAGGCCGAGATGAACATCTATACCCCCGTGGACCTGAACGTTTACCTCGGATCCCTTATAAGGGTGGAGAGCGGGAGCTACTCGGCAGATATCAGATCCCACGTTCCCCTGAAGGAGACAAACCTCTCCATTCCGAGGGGGATCAACACCCTCAGGGCTTACTACGACGGCAACGCCGTGGTGCTGGAGGTGGTCGGGTGAGGGGCTTCATCTTCTCCTCCATTTACTTCATCCTCTTCCTCCTGAGCGTCGGCATCGTCACCGCCACCGCCGGAAGCCTCAAGGTAATTCCCTCGCCGTCGATGGACTTCTGGTCCCTCCCCACCTACAGCGCCCAGCACCTCTTTGGAAACCCCACCCCTTGTTACTACGACATCAACACCTACGACGAGCTGAACAAACTTTCCCTGCCGGAGGTGAAGGGATGCTGAAGTTCCTGCCCCAGCTGGAAGCAGCACTCCTGCTGGCCGCCATGCTGGGCCTCTACTATTCAACGCTGGGGGTGATCCCCTCCTTTGACCTCTACGCCTACCAGTTCTTCTTCGTGAAGCAGACGGAACTGTTGACGGTGAAGGCGGGGGCCGAGGCCTTCAGCTACGACTACTTCTTGGCGGTGAGGGATGCCTTCGATCCGGCGGCCTACAGCGACCAGACAAGCGAGCAGTGGTCCGTGCCAGCCTACTTCAGCTATCCCGCCGGGGGAAGCGTGGCCACCTGCCAGAGCGTGGACGGGGACATTGGCTGCACTGTCTGGAACCTGGAGAACGCCGGGGAGGTATGTCCCGACGTGGTGGCCTACACCCCGAATCCCAGTCCGTCCACCTACATCTACCCCGCCGTGAGCGTCACGTCCACGGACACACTGATCTCAGCTCTCGCGGAGCTACTTTCCAAACGGGGCATAAATTCAATCCTTGACGTGAACGTGTCCTCCACCCTCTCCGGAAATACTTACACCCTTTCCGTTGAATATAACCTATCCCTCTCGGGTTTCAGCGAGTACAGGTCCTCGGGGACGGCCCTCTGGACCCTGAAACCCTCCATAGAAAGCGAGGTGAGGACGGCCCGATGCGTGTGTGACGGCAGCACCGTGGCCACCTACGACGTGAACACTTTATACATAACACTCGAGGGTAACCTGGGAGAGGGTAATCTCGGAACCGTCCCCCTTTTGAAAGAAGGGGCCGTTTTTATCAGGTACTTCCTCCAAAGAACCTCGTACACTCCGCCGGCAACCGTGAACAACTGTCAGATGGTGTTCGAATGATAGGCATCGTGGGAAAGCCATCCTCGGGCAAGTCCACCTTCTTCAACGCCGCCACAGAGCTCAACGTGAAGACTGCCCCCTACCCCTTCACCACCATAGAGCCCAACGTGGGGGTTTCGTGGGTGAGGGTGGAGTGTCCCCACACGGAGATAGGAGTGGAGTGCAACCCCAGGAGTGGCTTCTGCATAAAAGGTAAGCGTTTCGTCCCCGTGAAGCTCATAGACGTGGCAGGACTGGTCCCCGGGGCCCACGCGGGCAGGGGCATGGGGAACAGGTTCTTGGACGAGCTCCGGAGGGCAGAGGCATTTATTCAGGTGGTGGATGCCTCCGGGAGGACGGACCTGGAGGGAAATCCCGGCGAAGGGAATCCCGTGGAAGAGGTGGAGTTCCTGGAGAGGGAGCTCATCGAGTGGATAAAGGAGAAGGTGGTCGCCGCCTGGGAGAGGGCCAAGAAGCTGCCCTCCGACAAGAGGGACGAGTACCTGGTGAACGCCTTCACGGGGCTGGGCGTGCACCCCTCGGAGGCGGAGCGCATACTGAACAAACTGGGCTACCCCGAGGGAAAAGAAGAAGACTGGGCCCGGGAGATACTCGGCTCGAGGACGCGGGTCATAGCGGCCAACAAGGTGGACGTGGAGGGGGCAGAGGACTGGGTGAAAGAACTGAAGAGACGCTTTGACAACGTGGTGCCCACGTCGGCGCTGGCGGAACTCATACTCAGGAGGGCCGCCAGGAGCGGTTACGTCGACTATGTTCCGGGGGACGGCCACTTCGAGGTGAAGAGGGAGCTCAGTCCCGAGCAACGAAGGGCCCTGGAGCTGGTGGAGGACGTTCTAAGCCGCTGGGGGAGCACGGGCGTCCAGGAGGCCATCAATCGGGCAGTGCTCGCCAAGAACATCGTCGTGTTTCCCGTGGCCGACGAGAACAGGTGGACGGACGGCGAGGGGAACGTCCTGCCCGACGCCTTTATATTACCCAAGGGGAGCACGGCCCTGGATCTGGCCTTCGCCATACACACGGACATCGGGAAAAAGTTCATAGCGGCGGTGGACGCAAGGACGAAGAAAAGGGTGGGGAAGGACTACGAGCTAAAGCACTTGGATGTTATAAAGATCGTGGCGGGGCGTTAGTCGAGGCTCCAGTTGCACCAATAGGAGCTGCTGCAAGAGTTATAACAAACGTAGGTTGCAACGTTGTAGACGTTGAACTTCGTGGTGGTGTTGTCGGGCTGAACCTTCCAGTTCAGGGAGGAGTCCCTGTAGAGGCAGCCCTTTGTGGTTCCGTAGCGGGTGGAGACGACGCGCTCCTCGCAGTAGTACTGTCCGCCGGAGTAGGCGCAGGTGTCAAGGTAACTCAGGTACTTCCAGACGTTCACGCTCTGGCTGCTGCTCGCGCTGTTGTAAACGCTATCCGCGGCCTCACAGGTAAAGATGTAAGAACCCTCGGAGGGGAAGGAGCCCGATGTGGAACAGGGTGATGAGTAGCAGGTGGTGAGAAGGGTGTCGTTCCGGTAGATCTTGATGTAGCTGATGCCCGAGTCGTCGCTGGCGGAACAACTGACGGTGTAGGAAGGTGGGGAGCTGGCTCCCAGTGTGGGGTTCACACCGACGCTGAGGCTTACGGTGGGTGGGGTGGCGTCGAGGACGATGCTGACGGAGTCGGAGGCGCTAAGTTCACCGTCGGAGGCAGTGACTGTGATAGTATAGGTCCCCCCGGAGGAATAAGAACACGTGTAGGAGGTGGCGGTGGTGGTTGCGGTTGTTCCGTTGCCACAGTCGACGGTGAAGCTAAGGGAATCGCCATCGGGGTCAGAGGCAGTCCAGGAGACGGTGATGGAGGCCGGGGCCTTGAAGATCTCGCCGTCGGGGGGTGAGGTGATGGTGATTGTTGGAGGGGAGTTGTCGGAGGGTGGTGGAGTGGGAGAGGGGGCGGGGGTGGTCGAGGAGGAGCTGACGCTGACCGTGGTGGTCTTGGAAGAAGAGTTGCCGGAGGTGTCAGTGGCTACGCATTTGGGTGTGTAGGTGCCGGCGGTGATGTAGGTGACGGTGGCGGAGCACGAAGATGCGGTACAGGTCTGGACCGGTGTAGTGTCGCCGGCGTTCTTGTAGATTTGGATGGTGGAGATACCGCTGTCGTCGATGGCTTCACACGTGAGGGTGGTGGAAGAGCCCGCGGAGATGGAAGATGGGTTGGCGGTGAAGGAAGTGATGGTGGGTGGAGTGCTGTCCCCTCCGAGAACCGTCAGCTCCTTGCTCTCGGAGACGGACTGGTTGTTGCTGTCCGTGGCAATGCATTCGATGGTGTGGGTGCCGGGTGGGAGGTTGGAGAGGGTGGTGGAACAAGAGTAGTAGGAGGTGTCGGGGAAGGAACATTCTCCGGCGGGGGTTCCGTCGACGGAGAAGCTGATGGAGGTTAGTTCAACGTCGTCCATGGCCTCACAGTAGGCGGAGACCGTTTCGCCGTAATTTATTTCTGTGGGGGAGACGTTGAACTCGATGATGACCGGGGGTTTGTCCGTGTAGGTGGGGTAATTGACGTCGGGGGCGTTGTAGGAGGAGAGGGAGGTGGAGATGTTCTGGGCTGTGGAGGAGAGGACGCTGCTAACAACCAAGCTTATTACTACGACACCGCTGATAAGAAGGAGATATTCGAAGGAGGCTTGTAGTTTCATCGGACTATTATTGTTTTCATGTATTTAAAAATATTGCTGTCACGGTGTCAGCTATATTTAAAAATATTGCTGTCACGGTGTCAGCGTGCGCAGCACCCTTGCCGGCGGCCACGGATAGTTACTTACCCTGACGTTGTCGTAGTACGAGAAGTCTCCACCGCCGATCGCCACAACCGTAAACGACACAAAGTTATTATCGAACGTGTTTATGTCCATCCAAAGGGTGCCGTCTTCCAAATAACCAACACCCCGAAGCAAGCCGCTAGAAGTATCCACCACAAAGGCCCTGTAGAACCACCGGCCTGTATAATTGCCTGTCGTAGCAGATGCCAGCGTGGTAGCCACGCCCGAAACGAGAACGTCTAAGCGGCCAGTGCTCTCACCGTGTGCATTTCTTACGTAGTAGCCGTTGACGTCGCTAACCAGCACACCCACACCGTCCTGATAATAAATTTCCCCTATACCGTCACTCGCAGCCCGGGAATAAGCCTCTGTTTCCAAAATAAAAGATCGCGGAGGGGATACCTTAGCCATACCCCCGTCATAAAGGTCCGTGACATTACCTCCACAGTACTTCACTATATAATTACCATCCCAGGGGGTGCTGATGGTCCTTGTGGAGGTGGCAGACCATTCGATAATTCCGCAGCCATCTCCGTCTCTGTCCACCACTGTCCACTTATCGATGCCGCCCTCGAAGTCGTCAAAAAAGTGGAAGGTAGCGGGACCGTTACTTCTGCTCGGGTATGACGTGTCGTTTTCGTGTTCGATGTATAACACCATCCCGTAATCTGGAAGCTCTGGGAGCCTCACGTACATCCTCGTATCCCAGCGGTTGCAGGTGGGCCCTTCTAACCAAAAGTTTAGTTCCCTGCCGCGGGCGTCAACCACCTTCAGTGCACTGCAGTTCCCGTCTAGGAGGCCCATGGCAATGAGGGACGCCGTGTTAAAGTCCGGGGGGAAGTGCTCGCTGTTCACGTCGATGGCCGTAACGTAGTCTGTAAAGTTTTGCCCGAGCGGTTCCAGGTAAACTACCGTGACACTGTTTAGTTCGCGGACGGGTGGGGCCAGCGCCAGCACAAAACTGGCAAAGTTTATGTCGTTGTCGTCAAAGTATGCGTACAGTAGTCCCTGCGAACCGTCGCAGGTACCCACACAGTCCAGCACGAGGGAGCTGTTTTCATCAATCGAAAACGTTGGCGAACCGTAGATAAAGAAAGAGGAGCGAGAAAGGTTAAACAACATTTTCGCAGACGAAGACTGGAGAAAGGTGGAGCCGTAAATATTTACGTCTTTCACCGTAAGTCCCGACACAGAGCTAAGGCTCAGTGCCGGGCCAGAAGTAGAGCTGATCCTGTGCAGGTTGCCTTCCAGCGTTACTGGCCAGTTACACTCCAACTGGGAGAGGTCTACATTCCCGTCGATGTCCTGCTGCAGAAGCACAACGGCGTTGTAATCACCCGAACAGGCGGCAGCGACATCAGACACGCACTCGGGTGTCGTGGAACAACCGTATAGATAAAATGCAATGAAGGACGCTGTACCGTTGTTGTTGCCAATATCGGGATCGAGCACGTACTTTACTGAAGCGTTCAGCTCGCAGTTTCCCGCTGCACGGGGCGGCAGAGTAATAGTAAACAGGTTTTCACCTGGCCAGAGGGAAACAGATGCCGAGTATGGCTCCGTACAGTTACCATCAACACTTAGCAGGGCAGATACGACCTCACTGCTACCGTTTAATATATTGAGCTCCACGCGGATCTGTGCATCGATGTCGCCGTCGGGGGAGTAGTAGAGGACACCGCCGTAGTACAGTTTATCTATGGCTACCGTGGGCGATAAAGATAGGATGGTCAGGGAAAGGTCCGCCACAGGAAGTGACACGTCGACACTTACCTGGAAGCTTACGGCACCACCACCAGCAGACACCTTCACAATGTAGGTGCCTTGTCTGCTGACAACCTCGTAGGGAAGCAGCACCTTTACGATGCTTGTACTACCGGCAGGGACCGTGGCATTGAAATCAGTTATAGCAACAAGGTCGCCCCCAGGCAGGTAAAAGAATACCTTACCTGCTTGGATATTTATGTCACGGGGGGTGGGGTTGAACAGCGTCAGCACCAGGAACTGGCCACTTTGATATACATCAACTAGCTGTAGCTGACTGATGTTCGGGATGGAAGACAATTCCAAAAGTGTCCAGGTTGTATTCGAGAAGTAAAAGTAGGCAATGCTGACCAGTAGCAGTGATAGGAGTGCAAGGACGAGGAGCGCAGGGGCTGAGGACTGGGAGCCAAAACCAATGCCCACGGTTGTAAGAACATAAGAAATTATTAAGAGCTGATCTTCTTGGATGTTATTCGTGGTGGACAAGGCGACGCTAAAGAAGAAGTTCGAGAAGGAGTGGGAGAAGCACTACAAGCTGGACTTCTTCGAGCGGGAGGGCTTCGTGAGGAAGCGCTGTGACTG
>JAADDC010000016.1 GCA_013154145.1 Candidatus Iainarchaeum sp.
GGGGGCAAATCCTTTTCCACCACGGGGAACTCCCCCGGATCTCCCTTCACGGGAATGAAGACGAAGTCCCCTTCGGCGACGATCTGGTGGTCTTGATCGAGGAGATCCATTTCCGCGAGGCGCTTCCTCACTTCCTCGGCCCTCTGCTTAGGTACCTTTACGGCCAGCACCACAAGCAAAGCTGGGACGAAGCTCTTAAACCCAGGACCCCTTCATCTATTATGCTCGTCCTCCTGGGCATCGGGCTGTCGGCTTCTCACCTCAGCGAGGAGGCCAGGTACCACCTGAGCACCGCCGAAAAGGTGTACCTGGACACCTACACGAACGTCCTGGACGAGGAGGAGATAGCGGTCCTTGAATCCGTCGCGGGGAAGTCCTTCTTCCGGGCCAGCCGCCGGGACCTGGAGGACAAGATGGGCGACATCATCGAGGAGGCCAGGGATCAGACGGTGGTGGTGGCCGTCTCCGGAGACCCCCTGGCTGCCACCACCCACGCGGCCCTCTACCTGGAAGCCCTCAAGAGGGGCGTCCCCGTCCGCTACGTCCCAGGTATTTCTATCCACACGGTGGCCCCCTCCCTCTCGGGACTACAACACTATCGCTTCGGCAGAACCGTCACCGTCCCTTACCTCTGGAAGAACTCCCCGTCCTTTTACGAATTTCTGGCCCAGAACAGACGCCTCGGCCTTCATAGTCTGGTATTGCTAGATCTCCACCCCGAACCCCTGAAGATCCCGGACGCCATAGAGGCCATTCTTCACTGGGAGAGGAAGAAGCGACTGGGTGTCTTAGAACTCGGGGACCTGGTCATTGGCATCGCCCGGGCCGGGAAGCCCGACTGTTTCCGCTTCGTGGGGACCGCCGAAGAGCTGCTCGACGTCCGCTGGGGCTCGCCGCCCCACTCCCTCGTGATCCCGGGAGAGTTACACCCTGTTGAAGAGGAGTTCCTCTACGTGGTGAGGAAGCATGGGGGAGAGTGCTGAGGAGAAGGCCAGAAGGTACATCTCCATCACGGAGGCCGCCCTCGGGAAGGTGGAGATCCTGCCGCCTCCTGGGAGCGAGCTGAGGCCCCTCGCCGAGAAACTCCTTGACATGGCCTCCCGCTACCTCTCGGACGCCCGCTACTTCCTGGAAAAGGGAGATCCCCTGACGGCCCTCGCCGCGGCTTCCTACGCCCACGCCTGGATCGACGTGGCCGTGGTCCTCGGCCTATTAAAAGGAGAAGATCCCAAAATCTTCATGGTGGAACCATGATCAGCGCCCGCTTCCGCAAGTACAGTGAGCCGGTCATGAGGCGCATCGCCCGCCACTTCTCTTACCTCCCGCCCAACTTCGTGACGCTCCTCTCCATTCTTGTGGCCATAGGGGCGGCCTACATGTTTGCCCAGCAGCGCTGGTTCGCCGGCGGCATCCTCGCGCTCGTGGCCTCCTTCCTTGACGCCCTGGACGGGGCCATAGCCCGTCTGACGGGTAAAACTTCCAAGTGGGGCTCCTACCTGGACGCCGTCGTGGACCGCTACGTGGAGGGTATCCTCTTCTTTGGCATCGGTCTGGGGACGGGCCTCTGGCCCTGGGTGTATTTAGCTATGTTGGGGGCTCTGCTCATCTCCTACGCCAAGGCCCGGGCCGCCATGGAAACGGAGGTGGACAACATCAACTGGCCCGATCTCATGGAGCGGGCCGAGCGGCTCATAATGGTGTCCGTTCTCTTCCCCGTGGCGGCCTTCTACGGCTACGCCGAGGAGATCCTCATCCTCATGGTAGTACTCTTCCACTTCACGGCGATACAGCGCATACTGAGGGTTTACCGGATGTTGGGGTGAGAGCTTGGGTCTCTACGACGAGGGCTGGGGCTGGAACCCCAGAAAGTACCTCCCGCACGTGATAGTACTCGTGCTTCTAGGCGTTCTCGTCTTCCTGCTCCTCCCCCCGTCCGTGGAGGTGAAGCTCTCCCTCTCCAGGGAGCCCGTCCCGCCGGGGGACGGCTCCATCCTCTGGGTGGAGATAAAGAACAACGCGTCGACGCCACTGAGTGGCGTCGTGGTGACCGTGAAGAGTGATGGTGACCTGGTGGCTGGCGTTCGCCAGTTCCTGCCCCCCATTCCGCCCGGCGGCTACGTGGTGGTGAAGGTGCCCCTCTTTGCTTCCCCGGAAGCGACACCGGGCACCCAACTCCTCCGGGTCTTCGTCTCCTACCCCGGAAGGACGGAGGTCTTCCTGAAGAAGGTGATGGTGGGATGAGCGAGGCTCCCTTCCTCCAGGAACTCATCTACACCTTCGGCTACTTCGGCGTCTTCATGGCAGTCCTCATCACGAGTTTATCCATGTTTGTGGGCATTCCCACCTTCACCTACGTGTCCATTGCCACGGCCCTGGGCCTGGACCCCTTCCTCACGAGCCTCGTGGCGGCCATAGCCGGTGCCCTGGGCGAGAGCCCGGCCTACATCATCGGCCTCGGTTCGAAGAAGCTCTTGGAGAGGAAGTACAGGGACATCCTCATGTACTGGGAGGAACTGTTCAAGAAGTACGGTTTCTGGGCGGTGGTGCTGGTGGCCGCTTTCCCCTTCGCCCCCGACGAGATTGCAGGACTGCTGGCCGGTGCCGCCCGCTACGACTACCTCAAGTTCCTTCTGGCCACGGCCATAGGCAAGTTCATCAAGTACCTCATTGCCGCCTACGCCGGCGTCTTCGTGGGCGAGTTCGTCATCAACCTCCCCGCTTCCTGAAGAACTCCTCTACGTACTTCTCGGGCTCCACGGTGACGACGAAGTCTAGGTCCCGGGGGAAGGCCTTGCGGTAGTTCTTCCACGTGTAGCGCTCGTCCATGAGGACCATGACGCCCCTGTCCTTCTCGCTGCGGATGACGCGGCCCATGGCCTGGAGCACCTTTGTGATGGCGGGATAGATGTAGCCGTAGAGCCAGCCCCTGCCGTACTTCTCCTCGTAGTAGTCTATGAGCTTCTTTACCTCCAGCGTCATCTCCGCCAGGGGTATGCCCACCACGATGGCGGCCAGGAGGTCCTTCCCGGGGTAGTCTACCCCCTCCGAGAGGGATCCGCCGGCCACCGCCAGTAACAGTGCCCCCCTCTCCCTCTGGGCCCGGAAATTGCCGAGGAGCTCTGCCAGTTCCTCGGGCGTCATCCGCTCCCTTTGCTCAAAAACGGGCTTGGACGTGTGGATGAAGTGCTTCACGGCCTTCAAAACGTCGTAGGAGGGGAAGAAGACCGCCACGTTGCCTGGCACCCTCTCCACGATCTCGCTGATCTTCTTTCCTATTCTCAGGAACTCGCTGTGGACGCGCTTCCGGAAGCGTGTGGTCACCGCCGGGTAGACGAGGACCAGGCGGTTTTCCTTGGGGAAAGGGGAGGGATACTCCCTGAGCACCGCCCGGTCAAAGGGAATCCCCAGGAGGTCCCTGTACATCTCGGGAGGCGTTAGCGTTCCGCTGATGAGCACGGAGGCGTGCAACTTCTCGAATATGGAGGAGGACAGCACCGCCGGGTCCAGGTTTTTCTTCACCACGGAGATAAGCTCTCCCCGCCTCTTCACGTACCTCAGGAAGCCCTCGTCGTCCTCCTCCCACTGGCTCAGGAACTTCCCCACCCTGAGCAACATGGAGCGGGTCCGTCCCGTCATCTCCAGGAACTCCTTCCCCATCTCCATGAGTTCCTCGCCGAGCTCGCCCAGCTCTGCCTGGAATATCTCTACTATTAGGTCCCTGTCCACCTCCCTCTCTTCCCCGTCCCGCAGGGATCGTCCAAAGCTCTCCAACCTTTCCTTGGCATCGAGGAGCAGCCTGTGGATCTCCGGATCTATGCCCGAGGCCTCCCGGGCGGCCCGCTCCAAGAAGGAGTTCCTGAGGGTGGAGCTGAGGACCTTCCTTATCCTTTCGGGGAGGTTGTGGGCCTCGTCCACGATGAGCACCAAGTCCTCCAGTTTCTTGCCCAGCTTCTTCTGAAAGATCTTCCCCACCCGAGGTGAAAAGAGGTGGTAGTAGTCCCCGATGATGACGTTGGCCTCGGGAAGCAGGGAAAAGGCCAGCTCGTGGGGACAGTAACCCTGCTTTCTCCCCTCTTCTATAAAAAAGAAGTGGTCCCTGATGCCGTCCAGTTGGATGTCCGGCGGAGATAGGAGCATGCGTCTGTAGAAGGGGCACTCCTCCGACTCCTTGAGCTTCCGGCAGAGCTCGTAGAAGTCCTCCCCCCTCATCTTGGAAGCAAGGGGATGGATGCACATGTACTGTTTTCCCACCACCTCCACGGCCTTTATGCTGACGCCAAACTTCCTCTCCATCCCCTGAAGTACCCTCAGGACCATCTCGTGCTGGGAGATCTTTGGCGAGAGGTAGAGGACAGTCTTCCCCTCCTTTAAAGAATAGGGAACCGCCGGAGAGAGCACGGCGTCAGTTTTTCCTATTCCCGTGGGCGCGTGGGCCAGGAGATGTTTTCCCTCCCGGAGCGCAAACTTCACGTCCTCGATGAGCAGGTCCTGAAACCTGCGGGCCCTCTCGTGACGGAGCATCACGTCAGGGATCTCCACGGCACTATGTGATGCGAAATGTTTAACTTCTCCCAATTTAAGTTCTCGGGCCCCAAATATTAGCGTGAAGAAGATCGTCATCGAAGGGAAGGAGTACCTGGAAGTCCCCGAGGACCTGAGGAAGCGCAAGCTCCTCATCATCCGCCTGGGGGAAGGCCTCTACGTCGTGGGAACGGACGAGCAGGTGCGATCCCTCATAAAGCAGCAGGTGAGCTACCTCGCTTCCCGTCGTGGAAGGAAGGTAGAGGAACGGGAGCGCCCCCGGGTGATAAAGGCCCCAGAGAAGAGGAAGGAGGCCCCCCGGGACGCCGGCTACTGGGTGTTCGACACGGAGGTGGAGGCGGCGGCCTTCTCCCGCAAGCACGCCGACGAGTTCCAGAGGGGAGATATCGTGGGGATCAGGGGCTTCGACGGCAAGTTCTACGCCGTCCGCAGGCGACTCTACAACTACTACCTCCCGCGCATCCTGGAGAAGCTCAGGGAGAGTCCCATGACAGCCGAGGAGCTGGCCTCGGCCCTCGGCAAAAACAAAGACATGGTGAAGGCCGTCCTGGAGCTGGCACGGGAGGAGGGCTTGATCATAGAGAAGAGTGGTGGTGTGTATGAGTACGCGGGCTGAGCTTCTCGGGAGCAGGGTTTTGGTGAAGGAGGACTACGGGGACCTTGTCCAGAGGGGCTTCGGCGAGAAGAAGGACGAGGGTTTGGTCCTCTCTCTCTACGAGGCGGCCTACCTCCTCGAGCGCGGTAAGATAAAGGTGTTCAAGGACGGGGAAGAACTTGACTTTCACGCTTTCCTGAGGGAGGCCGAGAAACTGGACCCCAACTTCTTGGTGAAGTACACGGTGTTCAGGGACATAAGGAACAGGGGCTACGTCATCAAGACGGGCTTCAAGTTTGGCACCCACTTCCGGGTCTACCCGAGAGGCAAGAAGCCCGGGGAGGCCCACACCCAGTACGTGGTTCAGGTCATCACGGAGGAGGACATCATCGAGCCCAATGACCTCTCCCGGATGGTGAGGGTGGCCACGGGTATCAGGACGAAGCTGCTCCTGGCCTTCGTGGACTCGGAGAACGACGTGGTTTATTACAAGGTCGAAAGAATCAGTTTATAAGAATAATAAAAAAGGAAGGAGTGCTTCACTCCTTCTTGGTCAGCTCGGCGAACTCCTCGACTTCCTCGGTCTCCTCGACTTCCCTGCCCTTCTTGATGATCAGCGCCACGATCAGCGCAATCACTATGGCGGCAATGATGATGCCCAGCACGGAGCCACCGGTGCCGGCGGTGGCATAGCCGGTTATGGCGCTCTTCTTGAGTTCAACGGTCTTCTGGGCAATGACCGTCCCGTCGGGTGCCACCAGCCTGATGATGGCAGTACCGTCCACGGCGTTGTCCTCGGGCACGAAGGTCACTTCAACGGTCTTGGCCTCGTAGGCACCCAGGTCAAAGGTCTCGGGCGTCGCGGTGTACTTCCAGCCGGCGGGGGCAATCACCTCAACGGTGACGCCGTAGTAGGTCTTGCCGCCGTTGTTCACCGTCAGGGTCACCGTGTAGCCCTCGGTGGTGGTAGTCTCCTGGGCAACCGTCTCGCTCTTGGAGACCAGCTCAATGGTGGTGTACTTGCACTTGAGCTCAGCGCCGTAAACGTCTTTCACACAGATCTTGGACAGGAAGGTGCCCGTCCTGAGTACCCTGTCGGCGGTGACGTAACCCTTCATGGCCACGGTCTCGCCGGGCATGATGGTGTACTCGTCGGAGGTTATGTCAACACCCAGTGGTAGCTCCCTGCCGTCCAGCACCACCGTGATCTCGGAGGCACCGTTGTTGGTCACCTTTGCCACGAAGGTGGTCAGCGGAGAGTCAACGACGATCCTCTCGGGGATCTCCAGCTCCACCTGGGGCTGCAGTGCCTCGGGGACAGGCATCCTCACCGTGACCTTCTTTTCGACGCCGCCGTCGAAGATGGCATAGAAGGTCACGTACTCGGGCAGCAGCTCCTCAACGGGGATCTCTGCCACCACTTCGACGGTCCTGTAGGGCTTCACCACCACAGGGTTGGTCTCGAAGGTCACCCTGCCGTAGTCACTGTCCAGGGTGGCGGAGACGGTGCTGGGGCTCATGTTACTAATGTAAAGGGTCACGTAAACGGTGGCGTCCGTCACCTCCACTTTCTTGTAGCCGAAGACCACGTCGGGGAGGGTGGATGCCAGCACACCCTTGTAGACGTGGAAGCAGTACTGCTTGGACTCGACGAGCTCGCCGGTGTCGGCCCTGTAAACGCTGATGTCAAGGGTGTAGTACTCGTCAACCACCATGGTGGGTGCAGTGATCTTCACCCAGCGGGTGGCGGTCTTGTTGGCCTCCAGGTAAAGGGTTATCTCGCTGGGATAGACGTTGAGGCCGTCACTGGTCAGCGTCACGATGTAGGTGCCGCTGACGGGCTGCTCCACGGCGAGGACGTACATCTGGGTCTCGCCGGGCTTCAGGAGGGTACACTCGTCGGCGGTACCCGAAAGAAACACAGAGGCGTTAACCATCCCCAGGGTGAGCAGTAACCCCAGGGCCAGCAACACCCTCTTCCACACCATACTCTCACCTCTTGTAACCACCATCCAGTTCACCTATGTAGTATCTACCAGCATAAGTATTAAATATGACACCCCTCTACATATCACGGTGGTGGATATGAACTACATGGACGAGCTCGTCTCCCTTTTGAGAAGTATCGGTCTCAACCAGTACGAGGCCCGAACCTACGCGTCCCTGCTCCTCTTTGGCGACCTCACCGCCGGCGAGCTCAGCAACCGGGCAGGGCTCCCCAGACCCCGGGTCTACGACATTGTGAACAACTTAGTGAAGAAGGGCTTCGTCCTCGTTCAGCCGGGCAGGCCCGTCAAGTACAGGGCCGTTCCCCCCGAGGAGGCCATCGAAAATTACATAAAACTCAAGAAGGAGCTCTTCGAGAAGGAAGTGGAGAAGATACGCAACGTGGGCAAGGAGCTCCAGCGCATGGACCTGAACACCAAGAAGGAGAAGGAGTCAACGGGCTTCTGGCTCCTGAACACGGACAACCTGCTCCGCTCCCGCCTCCAGAGCATGCTTCAGAACAGCACCAACGAGATCGTTGTGGCCCTCCCCACGGACTTCCTCCTGGAGTACTACGGCGTCATAGCGCCCTACCTGGAGGAGGCCACCAACCGGGGCGTCCGGGTGAAGATGATCGTCCCCAAGGGCGTCTCCGGCACCATCGTCGTCCCCGGCGACATCGACGTCATCGAGACGGACAGCGAGCTCCCGCCCGTCATTCTCGTGGACTCCAAGAAGGCCTTCGTGGGCATACCCAAGGAGAACAGGGGCGTCCTCGTGGAACACCCGGAATTCTCCAAGGCCTTCAAGCGCATGCTCGAGTCCGTTCTTTAACCCTTCTTTCTAACTTCTTTTCGTGAGGGTGCTGGACCTATTCGCCGGCAGTGGCGGCTTCTCCCG
>JAADDC010000030.1 GCA_013154145.1 Candidatus Iainarchaeum sp.
TCGACTTCCTTAGCTAACCGCTCCACGTTCTCGGGCTCCCCGTGGACGGCGACGACAACCTCCGGGTCCACCTCCTCTATCATCCGGAAGAGGTCGCTCCTGCCGGCGTGGGCCGAGAAATCGAAGTACTCCCTTTGGAGTTTCACGGGAAACTCGTATTGATCTACCTCAAGGATGCCCTCCTCCAGGAGCTTCCTCCCGGGGGAGTCCTCCGTCTGGAAGCCCGTGAAGAAGACGGCAGACTTGGGATCGTCCTTAAGCTTCAGGAGGTAGTGGAGGACGGGACCACCCTGCAACATGCCCGCCGTGGTGACGATGACCGCGGGACCCTCGGTTATGCGGTCCCTCTCCTGCGTGTTCTTTACCCAGATTACCTTCTTGGCAGCTTTCTTCAGGCGGTGGTAATTGGAAATGTAATCAGGATAGCGGAGGGTGATCTTGGTGGCCTTCTTGGCCATACCGTCCAGGTAAATGGGGTAGGGAATCTTGGAGGAAACCAGGAGGTCTATCATCTCCTGGGCACGACCCAGTGCAAAGACAGGTATGACGACTTTTCCACCTTCATCAAGCACTTCCCGGACCCGCTGGATGAACTTCCGTTCCACCTCTTCCCGGGGCTCGTGGTCCCGGTCCGCGTAGGTGGACTCGATGATGAGAACGTCGCCCTCGGCGTGGGAGAGGTCGGCACCCGAGTGCAGCCTCATGTGGCCCAGCTTGAAGTCGCCGCTGTAGACGACGGTCCCCTCGTCGGTTTCCAGTCGCGTGATGGCGGCGCCGGGGATGTGACCCGCGTCGGCGAACTCCACGGCAATCTCGTCGGTCACCATGAAGGGCTGATAGTAGTGGAAGGTGAGGGTTCGGCGCATGGTCTCCTTTATCTCTTCTCTCCCGAAGGGTGGCTCGTCGCCACGCAGCTTGGCCACCTTGATGGCGTCCTCCCAGAGCATCTTGGAGAGGTCCAGCGTGGGGGGCGTCATGTAGACGTTGGTGGTGGTCGAGCGGAAGACGTTGGGCACGTAGCCCGAGTGGTCCAGGTGAGCGTGGGAAAGTATGAGGGCGTCGATGTTCCCCGTGAAGTCCAGGGGGTACTCCACCCGGTCGGGCTCGATCTTGACGCCCCGGTCCAGCATCACCCGGCTCTTCTTGGTCTGGAGGATGAAGGAAGAGCGTCCCACCTCGTGTCCGGCGCCAAGAACCTCCAGTATCATGGTCTCACCCTGAAGAATGAAAGGGCGTTTTTATAAAGGGTGTCAGCGGTCTTCTCGACATCCGTTCCCTTAATGGAGGCGACGTATTCAACTACTTCCTTCACCCGCAGGGGATGGTTCTCCTCCCCACCTATCCTAACGGGGTAATCTGTCTCCGTGGCGAGGGAAGAGAGGGGCAGGAGCTCCACCAGCCCCCGGTAATTTTTGTAATAAAGGATGGCTGGGCCCAGGGAGAAGAGGTGACCACTCTCAGCCAGTTCCAGGGCCAGGGAAACACTCCCCGAGTACCAGTGGAAGTGGGCCCGGATGTCGGAGGAAAAGACGATCTCCGCCACCTCCCGGAAGCTCCTGCCGCTATGTATGGAAACGGGTAGGTCGTGCTCCTTGGCGAGCCTGATCATGTCCAGGAACACCCGTCGTTGACGTTCCAGGGGAACACCGAAGCGCTCGTACTTGGCGTCCATGCCCACCTCTCCAACGGCGACCACCCTCGGATGCTCCAGGAGGCGCTCCAGCTCCTTCACGTCGTAGGGTTGCATGGCCTTGGCGGGGTGAACGCCCACCGCCGCGTAAACCCCTTCCAGGGACGTCAGCTCGACGGATCGGCGGGAGCTCTCCATCTCTTCACCAGCGCTCAGAAGAAACTTCACTCCACCGTCCAAGGACTCGCGGACGAGCCTCTCGGGACTCTCCGCTTCGTAGAGGTGCAGGTGAACGTCGGCGTACACGTAGATCATCATCCCGGAAGTGGTTAAAAGGGCGTGGCCCAAGCTATCCCCGTGAAGCTACTCCTCACTTCCTTGGTAGGTTTGGAAAACTACGTGCTGGAGGAGCTGAGGGGCTTTGGCCTGAGGGGGAAGGTGCTCCGAAAGGGGCGCATACTGGTAAAAAGCAAAAAGACGCCCCTTCTCAACTACGCCTCCCGGACGGTGGAGAGGGTCATCGAGCTCATCGCCGTGGAGGAGGTACACTCGCTCAGGGAGATCGTCCAGGTGGTTCAATCCATCGACTGGGACCAGTACATCCCTTTGGATCACTCCTTTGCTGTGAGAACCGAGCGCATTGGAAAACACGACTTCAGGAGCATAGACGTGGAGAGGGAGGCGGGCGGCGCCATCGTTGACTGGTTTCTCGAAAGATACGGGCGCCGCCCGCCCGTGAACCTGGAAAACCCCTGGGTGGTCGTGAGGGTGGACGTGGACGGGGACACCCTCTTTGTGGGACTGGACAGCACTGGGGAGAGGGCCCTGCATCGGCGTGGCTGGAGGGTGTATCACCACCCAGCGGCCCTCAACGCCACCCTTGCTTCGGCCATGCTCATGGAGAGCCGCTGGGAAGGGGTACTTCTCGATCCCATGGCGGGCGGTGGAACCATTCCCATCGAGGCGGAGCTCGGGCGTCGACACGTCCCCCACTTCTTCTTCCGGGACTTTGCCTTCGAGCGCTGGGGAAAGTACAACGTCTGGAGGTGGAGACTGCGCCTGAGGAAGAAGATCCGCTGGATCGCCGACGACATCTACGGAGCGGACCTCTTCTGGAAGCACGTGAGGGGCTGTGGAGAGAACGTCCGGAGTGCCGGCGCCAGAAGGGTGAGCTGCCTTCGATGGGATGCCACCCGACTGGAGGAGCTCCCCTTCACTCCCAAGTACGTGGTGACGAATCCGCCCTACGGGCTGAGGATCGCGAGGCCCGAGGTGGTCTACGAGCTGTACAGGGAGTTCGCGCGTTCTGCGAAGGCGGCCGGCGTGGAGCGCATCGTCCTCATCACCACCAAGTGGAAGAAGATGCTGGAATCCCTTGAGGGGGCAGGCTTTTCCGCTGAGGTCAAGGGAGAGATCCTCTATGGGAAGCTACCCGTGAAGCTCATCGTTGCCGAAGTCTAACCTTAAGCGTTGCGGGGCAGATATTTAGCGCCGATGATGAGCGACCGGGTGGCGAAGATGGCCGGGCTTGAAAGGGCTGAGGCCAGCACTTAAAAACGACGCGAGTCAGATTTTATTGATGAGAAGCGGGGGTCGTTGGGTAGTTGTGGAACTCGAAGTGCCGGAAGGTAGCAGCGTTGAGGAGCTCCTGAAAGGAATAAGGTACAGGGTACTGCAAGCTGACCAAGCCAATAAACGCCGAAAGATCTTAGATGAGCTAATAAAACTCGCAGAAAGCACGGAGTTAAAGAATATCAAGGAGGAGCCGTCCGACATATTCATAAGAGAAAGGCGGTAGAATGATGGCGGAAAGAGTAACATTAGATGCCAGCGTCGTTGTAGACGCCTACGTAGGTAAAAGAAGAAAAGAGAAAGCCATAGAAATATTACGAAAATAAGAGCAGAGCAAGCAACCTTGATAGAACCCCTTCTCTTTTTCGTTGAGATCAGCGAAGTACTTGCACGTTACGTACCTCGACCAATGGTGACAAAAATAGTAAATGGCTTTTTTGACATTTCTACTACGATCAGCGACGAGGCTATATTTGAAACAGCGAGAAGGGTAGCAATTATTTATGGTTCCAGAGCTGCCGACAGCTATTACGTTGCCGTAGCTTTGGAATACCAGAGCTTATTAATAACCGCGGATCGCACACAGTACAATATAGCAAAAGACGTGGGTACAGAGGTATTGTTAATCGCGTAATTAGTACATCAAAAACAGCGTGATGATTTCCACGAAGAAGAAAAGGACGATGAGGAACTCCAGGAGGAAGAAGCGGGCGTCGGAGACGAGCTCCGAAGCTATTTGGGCGGTCTCGAGGACGTAATCGAGTTTCTTGACGATGCGGGAGTAACGCTCGTCCACGTCAAAGACGTAGCGCAGCCTCTCGAAGAGAAGCTCGTAGCCCACGTCCTCCCACGTGGCCGGGGGCTTCTCGAGAATGAGGAGGTCGTTGAGCAGGAGGTTTCTGGTTCTTAGAGCTTCGATGAGGGAGCGCCTGACACCCCTTAAGGATAAAATAAAACTTTTGGAGGAGAGCTCCTCCAGCAAGTTTTCGATGAGTTCGAGGAGCTCGTCCGTTTCCTTTTCCACCCTCCTGAGGGAGGCCGACTGGGCAAGGACGAAGGAAAGGACCTTTCGACCCTTTTCGTCCAGGGGGCCGTAGATGGCCTCCTCCGTCACCCAGACCTCGGCCCCGTTGATCCTTAGGGGACGTCCCCTTCCCTTTCCCTCGGGGATCCACTCGTACTCTTCCCGAAAGACGTCGGAGCTCCCTTCAGCTGCCTCCCTTAGCTTCTCCAAGAAGGGGAGGGCAATCTCCTCGTCGTAGTCAAAGAAGACGACACTGCCAAAGGCGTAGAGGTGAACTTCCTTGCCGTGGACGTCGAGGACCATGGGCTCCTCCCAGCGGCTGATGACCTTTCCCGGGAAGAGCCGGGATAGCCTCTCCTCGTCGAACTCCCTCCCCACCGAGAGGGCCACCACCTTCACGGAAGAAGAGGAGGCCATCATGTTTTATAAGGACGTTAACACTGTTAATCCCGTGCTGGAAGTGAAGGATCTCCGGGCAAGGATAGACGACAAGGAGGTTCTCAGGAGAGTGAAACTCTCCCTCTCCCCCGGGGAGATCAAGGTACTCACGGGGCCCAATGGCAGCGGCAAAAGTACACTTGCCCGGACCATCATGGGCGACGAGCGGATAGAGGTAGTTGAAGGCGACATCCTCGTGGACGGAGAGAGCGTGAAGGACCTTCCGCCGGAGGAGCGCTTCAGGAAGGGGATATTCCTGAGCTTTCAGATGCCCCCCGAGTTCGAGGGCATACGCATAGGCGAGTTCCTCCTGAGGATCTCCGGGAGGAGCGGACCCGAGGCTATAAGGGAAATGAAAGAGATAGCCAAGGAGCTGGGCCTCGACCCGTCCATTCTCATGAGGGAGTTGCACAGGGGGCTCTCGGGCGGGGAGCGCAAGCGCGTCGAGCTACTCCAAGCCTTGTTCCTGAAGCCCAAGTACGTGCTCTTGGACGAGATAGACAGCGGCGTGGACGTGGAAAGCGTGGAGCTGATAGCGAAGAAAGTGAAGGAGCTGGTGGACGGCGGATCCGCCGTCCTGTTCATCACCCACAACCCCCTAAGCTTAAAAATCTTCTCGGACAGGCCGGTTCTCCGCATGGAAGGAGGTAGGATCCTTGAGAACGCTGGGTAAGATCGACCCTTCCCTGGTGGAGGAGATCTCCCGGAAGAAAGGGGAACCCGAGTGGATGAGGAGGCTTCGGCTAAGGGCATTGGAGCTCTTCGAGAAGCTGCCGGATCCCGAGTGGCTGGGCGGCCTGGACGAGCTAAACATCGAGGAAATGGTACTCTTTGAGGAGGTGGACGTGAGGGCCAGCTCCTGGGATGAACTACCCCCCGAGATAAGGAAGTTCTACGAGGAGATGAAGCTCCCTGAGATGGAAAAGCGCTATCTCGCGGGGCTCTCCACCTCCTTTGACAGCGAAATGGTCTACACGCACGTGAAGAAGTACCTGGAGGAGAAGGGCGTGATACTGCTGCCCATGGAGGAGGCCGTGAAGAGGTACCCTGATCTCGTGAAAAGGTACTTCGGGCGGATATTTCCGCCGGCGGAGCACAAGTACGCGGCCCTCCACTATGCCCTCTGGAGCGGAGGGGTCTTCGTCTACGTGCCGAGGGGCGTGAAGGTGGAGTTCCCCGTGGAGGCCTTCTTCCTCATCTCCGAGGAGCTCCTGGCCCAGTTCGAGCACACCCTCATCGTCCTCGAGGAGGACGCCTACCTCCACTTCATCGAGGGATGCTCGTCTCCCCAGTTCAGGAAGTTCTCCTTCCACGACGGCGCCGTCGAGGCCTACGTCCACAGGAACGCCCACCTGAAGTTCACCACCGTCCAGAACTGGGGGAAGAACATCATCAACTTCAACAACAAGCGGGCCATCGCCGAGGAAGGGAGCACCGTCGAGTGGGTGGAGGGATCCTTTGGATCCTGGAAGTCCTACGTCTATCCTTCGGTGATTCTGAGGGAAAAGGCCAGGGCCCGCATATCAAATTTCTCCATCGCCCACGCCGGCGAGTGGAAGGAGAGCGGAGCCAAGCTCTTCCACGTGGGGAAGGAGAGCCGCAGCACCGTCACGGCCAAGAGCATCTCCACGGGCGACGGCGTCTCCGTCTTCAGGGGGCTCGTGAGGATGAACAGGGGTGCAGAGAGAGCCTTCAGCAGTGTTTCCTGTGACTCCCTGCTCATGGATCCCCAGAGTAAGGCCTTTACCTACCCCCACAACCAGATCGAGGAGCCTAGCGCCCGCATCTCCTACGAGGCGAGCACGAGCTTCCTCTCGGAGGAGCAGATGTTCTACCTCAGGAGTAGAGGTCTTGATGAGGATGCCGCCCGGGCCCTCATTGCCACGGGCTTCCTCTCGGACGTCATAGCCGAATTACCCCCTGAATACGGGGCCGTTTTCAGGAGAGTACTAGAGTATAACTTTAGGGGGAGTGTGGGATGAAGAAGTACCTTCCCTACGGCGACAGCCCCACCATAAAATCTTACACCCGCTGGGAGCGCTTCGAAGAGGCGCTGAAGAGCAAGGGTGAGATCCGCGTGGAGGGGGTCGAGCCGTCGAAGTTTTCTCCCTTCGAGGACGAGCTCTGGTGGAGTGGAATACACTTCCAGCGGGCCAGGGGCTTTAGGGCAACGAGCAAGAAGATAAGCATCCGCTCGAAGGGTGGCATCGCCTTCGCCCACGTGGAAGTTCCCCTCGACGGCGAGCTGTTCATCTTCGAGGACTCCACGGAATCGCCGCTCTCCGTTTCTGGGAGCATCAAGGGGAAGGGAATCGTTTATCACGTCCTCAGGGGAAGAAATCCCCACTTCTCCCTCTGGAAGGTGGAGGGAGACGTCACCGTGCACACGCTGGTGGAAACCGTCGACGGCTTCCTGAGGTACAGGGGAAGGGGGAACATCGACGCCCGGGGCGTTTCGAGGGGCGGCAGGAGCGACGTCTACCACGTCTTCGAGGCGGAGAGGACTTCCATCAGCAACAGGCACCTGCTCGTGGGAACAGACGGTTCTTTCCTCGTCCACAGGCCCTTGGGAAGGGTTCACGAAGGTGGAGAGGTCTTCCTGGAGACGCTTCTCCACAAGGAAGGGGGGATGGTGATAGGTGTGCCCGCCGTGGAGGTCTACACCTCGAGGGTGAAAGGGGCTCGCCACGCCGTGAAGGACCTGCTCCCCTCGGAGGAGCAGATGTTCTATCTCAGGAGCCGGGGATTTTCACCAGAGGAGGCGAGGAGCTTCCTCCTGAAGGAGGTGACCCGCTTCCTGCTGGGAAAGATACATCCGGATTTTTAAACCTACGGCGCCGAACTTTTCCCGATGGACCCTGTGGAAATGCACCGGAGGTACGCGGGGAAAATTAAGAT
Source organism: Candidatus Iainarchaeum sp. (assembly GCA_013154145.1). Lineage (GTDB taxonomy): Archaea > Iainarchaeota > Iainarchaeia > JAADDC01 > JAADDC01 > WANZ01. The sequence goes on from JAADDC010000030.1 coordinate 7,563, forward strand.
CGAGCCAAAGGTGCCCGTGGAGGGACATCTCCACGTCTGGTACACGCCCGGCGTGGCAGAGGCCGTGAAGAAAATCAGAGAAAATCCCGAGGAGAGCTTCGAGCTCACGTGGCGCTGGAACACCGTGGCGGTGGTCTCCGACGGCACGAGGGTTCTGGGATTGGGTGATGTCGGTCCCGAGGCGGCGCTTCCCGTCATGGAGGGCAAAGCACTACTGTTCAAGCACTACGGGGGCGTGGACGCCGTCCCCATCGTCCATAGAGAAAAGGATCCCCATCGCTTCGTCGAGCTTGTGAAAGCGCTGGAGCCCTCCTTCGGCGGCATAAACCTGGAGGACATCGAGTCCCCCAAGTGTTTTTACAT
>JAADDC010000007.1 GCA_013154145.1 Candidatus Iainarchaeum sp.
AGGATAGAGGAGCTTTCCCGGGAGTACGAGGAGATGGAGGGCGAGCCCCTGAGGGAGCTCCCCCCGGAGCCCGAGAAGGTGCTGAGGGACAAGATGGAGGAGATGCGCTCCCTGGAGCCCGTGAACCTGAGGGCCATAGAGGAGTACGAGGAGCTGAAGGAAAAGGTAGAAGAAGTGAAGGAAAGGATCAGGAAGCTGGAGGAGGAGCGTAAGGCCATACTCGATCTCATCAACGAGATCGAGAAGAAGAAGCGGGAGGTATTCATGGAGACCTTCAGAGGCCTGGCCCGCAAGTTCGAGGAGGTCTACGCCGAGCTAACGGGCGGAAAGGCCCGCCTCCGCCTGACAGACGAAAAGAACATCTTCGAGGCGGGCCTCATCATCGAGGCCACCCCCAAGGGCAAGGCCCTCACCAACATGGACGCCCTCTCTGGAGGGGAAAAGGCCATGGTGGCCCTGGCCTTCATCTTCGCCACGGCCCTGTTCAGGCCGGCCCCCTTCTACGTCCTCGACGAGCCGGACCTCATGCTGGACAAGATCAACGCCGAGAAAATGGCCAAGTACATCAAAAAGCTGTCCCGCACGGCCCAGTTCATCGTTGTGTCCCACAGGGACGTGGTGTTAAAGGAAGCGGATCAGATCATCGGCGTCTACCTCGGGAAGGACGGGAGCTCCGTCGTGGAGGTTCGCGTGCCGCAAGCCGTTCCAGCCTCTTGATGGTTTTCTCCATCTCCCTCTCTATCCTCTTTATCTCCGAGGCGACCACGCCGTCCACGTCGTGCTTTAGAAGCCCTTCCAGCCGCTTCCTGACCTTGGCCAGGAGTTCCAGCCTCTGGATGAGCCTGCGAGCCTCCTCCCTCCTTTCGGGCGGGATCTCCCTCAGGTGCGGGTGCCTTGGCACGCCCCTCTCCCGGGTGGCCAGGAGCCCCAGGAGGAGGATGAGTAATAGTGCCACGGCCAGCGCCAGGTACTGGTAGGGGACGTTATTACCCTTGACCACCACCGTCACGCTGGGAACGTTCAGGGAGGAGGCCAGCGTGGAGAACTCGTAGGCAGCCTCCAGCATCTGGAGGGAGGTCCTGAGCATCTCCACGTAGCGGAGCTCATCACCCTTAACTCTATAGTAATCGGCGGCTTCCTTGTAGTATATGCCGTGATTGCGGTAGAGCTCCGCCCAGAGCCCCACGTAGTCCTGCGTCTTTTCGAGCAGCTCGTTCACCCTGTCCCTGAGCAGTTCCTCGTCGGCGTTCTCGCCTATGAAGACGCCCTTGGCCAGGGCCGCCTCCGCGTAGGCGGCGAAGTACCATCCGCGCTCGTAGGCCCTCTTGGCGATTTCCAGCCTCATCCGGGCGACCTCCGAGTCCCTGCCGCTGGCATAAAGGAGATCCTCGACAAAGATAATCTCGTTGCGGGCCATCTCGTCGAGCCCACTGACCTCCACCCCTCCGTTGAGCTCGTCAGCCACGTTCAGCATCTCCTCCGCGGATATCAGCCAGTACTCAACGCTCTTCAGCTCCCGAAGTAGAATAATGGGCTCTGTTGGTAAATTCTCCATGCTCAGCTCGGCCCGCAGTATGCGCTCCCGGGCGCCCCCCACCCACTCGTAGTTCTCCGTGGTGAGCACGTACTTCTGGGCCCTCATGGTCAGGTCTTCCAGCCGGGCGGAGAGCCCCGCGATGTACTCCCTCGTTGCCAGGGAGTTGGGGTCCTGCATGGAGGGATGCTCGCAGAGCAGGTTGAAGGCCCCGATGAGCGAAAGTCCCAGGAAGGCGTAGTTGCCGGCCGTATAATAGTATCCCTTGGTGAAGGCCACGCGGGCCCTCTCCAGGTAACTTTTTGCAGATACGAGGGCCTCCTCCCTGCCGGGTACGTCCACGGGGCAGTTCTTCTCCACCTCCTCCGCGAGGTCATCGATCAATCCCTTCACGATGTCCTCGAAGCGCTGGGAGTACTTGGTGGGCACCGCCGGGGGAACGAAGTTCTCCTCCATGGGGAGCGGCTCCGTGACGTCCACGTTGATCTCGGGTCTCTCCCCCTCGAAGGCAATCTTCACGGCCTCCTTGAAGGTCTCCACCTCGTAGATGTCCATGCCCCAGACCTTCTTGGCGTAGAGAACGATGTCCACCTTTTTCGTTCCTGGAACCACGATGCCTGGCTCCGCTTCCTCCGTGGAGGGGATCTCCACGTAGCGCTCGCCCTTAGGTATAAGGAAGACCTTGACGCCCACTTCGGCGGCGGCCTTGGCCTTGGCATAGATGCCTCCCACGGGCCCCACGTTGCCGTATTCGTCTATGGTGCCCGTGGCAGATATGTAGTCGGGCACGTCCCTCCCCTTCAGGGCAAAGTAGACGGCCAGGGCTATGGGGAGCCCCGCCGAGGGACCTCCCACGTACTCGGCCCCGCTCTCAATGGTGATGTAGTAATCGTAGGCGTAGAAGTCCTCGCCGGCCTCCCTCACCGCCGCCCTTATGGCGTTGTTTATGGAGCGCTGGGTGTCCTCTCCCACGATGGCGTTGAGGGTGAGGCTGATCTTCCCGCTGCCGGGAACCACCTCCACGATGAGTCTGGCGGGTATGCCCTCGCCGTCCTCGGCCACGGCGAAGATGTACATGTTGGCCTCAACGGCGAGGACCTTCGCCATCATCGCTACCGCTACCAACGCCAGCAAGAGACCTCTCCACTTCATAGATAGCCCTCCAGAGCTCGAGCTCCAGTTCTCTGCGCTTGTAGGCCACCGCCGCCACGAATATGAACTCCATGGCCACCACGAAGGCGAATATCACCCCTATCCAGAAGTTGTCCAGGTAGCCCCTCATGTCGAAGAGCAGCCCGATGATGAGGGTGGCCAGAAGAACCGAGAGCAGCTCCATTTCCTCTCCCCAGCGGGAGAGGTAGTCCACCATGAGGGTGGCCAGCCCGTGCAGCTCGTAGGGTATGCGGTGGGGTCGCCTCTTCACGCAAAGAATAAGGGGTCAAATAATAAAAAGAAAGGGGATCAGCCGAAGAGGGAGGCCAGACCTGCGGTTGCCTCCTCTTCCTTCTTCTCTTCCTGCTTTTCCTCTTCCTTCTTCTCCTCGGCTGCAGGCTGGGCTGCTGCAGCGGGTGCTGCGGCCGCTGCCACGGGCACGGCGGCGCTCTGGATGGCCTCGTCGATGTTCACCTCCTTGAGTGCCTCCACCAGTGCCCTGATCCTTGCCTCGTCGGGCGTGATGCCCGCGGCCTCCAGCACCTTCTTCATGTTCTCGTCGTTGATCTCCTTGCCTGCAGCGTGCAGGAGGAGTGCAGCGTAGACGTACTCCATCTCGTCCACCTCCTTGAACGTTATCCAAAGAGGGAGGCCAATCCTGCGGCGGCCTCCTCCTCTCCACCCTCCTCTTCTTTTTCTTCTTCCTTGGGCTCCTCTTCCTTCTTCTCCTCGGCGCTCGGCTGTGCGACCGCCCCCACCAGTGCCCTCGTCTTCTCGTCAAGGGCCTCGGGTGGCAGTCTCGATGCCAGTGCAAGGGCCTGGGCGTAGGCCTTGGAGAGTATCGCCGGGGCGGTCTCCTTGGTGACTATGCCGGCGTTGATGGCCAGATTGAGGGCCCTCTGGTGGGCCTCCGCCAGGAAGAAGGGCACCGTCTGCTTGGTCGGGTAGCGGGCGTTGTACGCCAAGTTGAAGGCGTGGGCTGCCGCCTCCTTCACCCACTCCAGCACGTCCTCGGGCGTTATAGAGAGCACGTCCTCCGTGAAGAGGAGGTTGTCGTGAACGGCCGCCACCACCCTGAGATAAACTTTGACGGGCTTGATGCCCATGATCTCCAGGGCCCTCGCTACCCTCTCGTCGACGATCTCCCCCTTCCGGACCACCACGTACTCCTTGTCCAGCTGAACCGATCCCTTCACGGACTTGACGGGTATGCCCGCGGCCTTTATCTCGGAGAGCATGGTGATGGGGACGGGAACCGGACCCGGCTGGAGGACGATGTCCTCGGGGGCCGGCTTGCCCGGCCTCAGGGGGGCGTACTCCACCACGGAAGAGATCTCCCTGTACATTTTCACAGGGTCCTCGTCCGTGAGTATGATGGCCGAGGGATGACCCTCCACGAAGTCCGCCAGCTTCTCCAGCGTCTCGTCCTTGAGCCCCTTAAGGGCTCTAATTATCACCGTGTTCTTGTAGACCTTTAGCAGGGCCTTCTGCTTCAGCATCTTCCGGAGCTTCTGCATCATGGGGGCCGGAACGCCCTCTATGTTGGCAATCATCACTGTCTTGTGCTTGCTGAGCCTGTCCTTGAGCTCTTCCACCTGTTTCTGCTTTTCCAGTATGGCTCTCCTCATCATACCACCCTCACGGCGGGACCCATGGTGGTCTTCACGTAGATGGAGCGTATGTTCTGCTCATTGACCTTGCCAAGGATGCCCCTTATGACGGCCATGGCGTTCTCGGCCAGATCCTCGGGGGACATGGTCACCACGCCAATGGGTGCGTGGACGGTGGGAAGGGGCTTACCCTTCTTGTTGGTGAGCACGACGGTTTTCCTCAAATTCTCGATGGTGGCCTTCCAGGCGCGGATGTTGGGAGGAAGCACCTTAGGCATCTTCTTCCTTGGACCCAGCACGGGACCCATGATCTTACCCACCAGGGGCATCACGGCGGGCTCCGCCACGAAGAAGTCAAATTCCTTGGCCAGCTTCTTCACGGCCTTCTTGTCGAGGTTCTGTAGCTCATCCTTGGTGATGATCTTATCGACGAGGCCCTCCTTCTTGAGCTCCTCCGCGAGAACCTTGTCCACGATGGCGGCGATCTTCACGGGCTTGCCTCTGCCCTTGGGGAGAACCACTTCCACCTCTATTCTGTTCTCGGGCTTCTTGAAGTCGATGTTCCGGAAGTTGATGGTGAGGTCGACGCTCTCGAGAAAGTTCCGCTTCTTGGCCTTCTGTATGGCCTCGGCGATGGCCTTCTCGAACATCTCCTTGCTGAAGCGCATGGCATCACCCCTCCCGCCCGCTGGCGGTGCTGCGGGGTCAAGAGCTTAGGGCTTCTAAACCTTTTTAACCTTCACCCGATTTTTATCTCCCCCGCCTTTATGGCCTGCTGCACCTCCCTGGGATCCTTTCCTTCCACCTTCACGCCCATGGAGAGGCAGGTGCCGAGCACCTGTAGTACGGCCGCCGTCAGGTCGTCGGTGTTCATCTCGGGGAGCTTGATCTTGGCGATCTCCACGACCTTATCCAAGCTGATGTCGCCCACCCACTCCTCGCCGGGGGAGTGGGCCCCCTTCTCTATACCCAGCTCTTTCTTGATGAGGGCCGACGTGGGGGGCGTGCCCACCTCGATCTCGTACTCCTTGGTGGCGGGATTGACCCTCAGGATGACGGGCACCTTCATGCCGGCGTACTTGGCCGTGGCCTTGTTGATGTCGGCCACCACCTTCCCCACAGGTAACCCCAGGGGAGACAGCGTGGGCCCTATGGGGGGTCCCGGCGTGGCCTTACCACCTTCAATGAGAAGCCTGATCTCCATCATCCTTCCTCACCCTTCTCCTCTATGACCACGTTGGCGGCCTCGATGGTGACGGGTATCTTTATGGCCGCCTCCAGGAGCTCCACGGTCACCTCTTCCTTCTGCGGGTCAACCCTTAAAATCTTAGCCCTCATTCCCTTGAAGGGCCCTCCGACGATCTTCACGATCTGGCCCACCTTGAGCTCCTTCATGAGGGGCTCCTGCTTGAGCAGAGGTTCAATTTCTTCCACGGGGATGGCGCCGGGCACCACGCCCTTGGCGTGGGGCGTCCCCCTGACGAGCCTTCTGAGGGTGAGCTCGTCTGTGGCCTCCACGAGTATATAACCCTTTATGACGCCCTTCTGGCTGGGGGGAACGATGACGGAGAGTATCTTCCCTCCCTCCAGCTTCTTGGCCTTCTCGGCCAGCAACTCGGCCACGAACATCTCCTGTCCGGCTGTGGTCCTCACGCCCCAAATCATCACATCACCCCAGCCTCAAGAGGTAAACGATGAGCTGAAAAATGTAGCCGATGCTACCGAGGATGAGGAAGCCGAGCCCGGTGATCTTCACCATCTGGCGGTACTCTTCGGGGCTCGGCTTCTTGGCCAGCTTCAGCACCCTTATGGCGTTGTCAATGAACTCCTTCAGTCTCCTGATCATCCCCATCACTCCACGAAGTCAATGTCAAGGTGCAGCCGGTTCTGGGCCACGTCCCTGAGCTCCTCCAGGTAGGGGATCTTGCCGCCCACGATGATGACCAGCACGGAGAGCTGGTTCTTGGGATAGTTCTCGTCGATGGCGGCGCCCCAGATGAGGTGGGCGTTGGGGCTGATCTTGGAGGAGACGGCCTCGGCTATCATCTCCGCTTCCTTGAGGGTCATGTCGGTGCCGCCGATGACGTAGACGATGGCCCTGTCAGCTTCGGAGATGTCCACGTCAAGGAGCGGGGAAGTTATGGCGTTCTCCACGGCCTCCAGGGCCCTCTCCTCCGGAGAGCCCTCGGAGCTGGACTCGCCCATGCCGATGACCGCCGGTCCTCCCCTCTCCATGACGGTTCTCAGGTCGGCGAAGTCCACGTTCACGAGGCCGGGCTTCGTGACCATCTCGGTAATACCCTTAATGGCGTTGGCCAGTATCTCGTCGGCCACCTTGAAGGCGGCGTTGATGGGAAGGTCAGGGGCCACCTCCAGCAGCTTGTCGTTGGGTATGATGATGATGGTGTCGGCCTCCTTCATGAGCTTGGAGAGGGCCTTGATGGCGTTCTCCAGCCTCACCCTGCCCTCCGCCGTGAAGGGAAGGGTGACCACGGCCACCGTCAGGGCTCCAAGCTCCTTGGCCACCTCTGCGATGACGGGTGCCGAGCCGCTGCCCGTTCCGCCACCGAGGCCAGCCGTGATGAAAACCAGGTCTGCCCCCTCAAGGGCCTTGCGGATCTCCTCGATGTCCTCGCGGGCCGCCTGCTCGCCAAGGGCGGGGTTGCTCCCGGCACCCAGCCCCTTGGTGGTCTTCTTGCCGATGAGTATCTTGCGGTCAGCCCGGGTGTGGAGGAGCTGTTGAGCATCCGTGTTGACGGCTATGAGCTCAGCTCCGTAGATGCCCATCTCGTGGAGCCTGTTGATGGTGTTGCAGCCGGCTCCGCCGGCCCCCACCACCTTTATGGTCGGGAGGGCCTCCCGGAGAAACTTCTCAATCTCTTCGTCGTCGGAGGTCTTTTCCTGCTTTTTGACCTCCTTCCTGGCCCGCTTAACCGCCCTTTCCACCACGCTCTTCACAGCTCTCAACTCCTTTTCAACATAATTCGAACATATTAGTAGGGGCGCAATTCTATAAAACCGTTATGGGATTTCCCTTCGCATCCGCTTGCTCAGGCGATCCGCCACCTCCAGGGGCAGCGGTTGTTTCTTCCCGTCAAACCAGAACCTCTCCACGATGCGTGGATCCGGCAGCCCCCAGCCTGGTGAGATGTACGCACCTCTGAAACTCTCTTGGCCCCTCGTCAGGGGACTCTTGGCCACTCCCAGCGAGGGAACGCCCAGGATGGCGCCCACGTGGACGGCCTCCCCTGCCCCCCTCGGATGGGACGTCCCGTGGCCGTCCACGAGAAGCAACGTCTCCTCGTCCACGAGCCCCCCGGCGGCCTTCGCCATGAAGGGAGCTTCCCGGAAGGCCAGGTACGTGGGCACGTAGGGAAAATGAACCTTTCCCCTCCAGCTCCGCCACTCCAGTAGCTCTCCGTCCTCGTCGAAGAGCGCCGCCACTCCCACGCCTTCACAGCCCCTGTAGGCCACGTCCACGGCCAGAACCCTCCTCACCTCCACTTCAAGGGGCTCGTTCATGGAGGCGAGCGTCCTCTGGGCC
>JAADDC010000044.1 GCA_013154145.1 Candidatus Iainarchaeum sp.
TTGTAGTCCTTTCCGAGCCTGTTAAGTATCTTCAGGAGCTGGTTCATGTCCCTGTAGAAGAACTCGTAGGCGAAGGGGTGATCCCAGGTCATGGACTGGCCCATGTCAATGATCACGGGGCGCTCCTCCCAGACGAGGATGTTGTACTCGCTCAGATCCGCGTGTATGATCTCAGCCTTGTAGTAAAGCCTCGCCAGGGAATCCAGCAGCTCCTCCGTGAAGCCGTCCACGTCCTCGGGCTCGTACTCCCTCAGGAGGGGAGCAGGCCCGCTCTCGTCACCTATGTACTCCATGATGAGGACGTTCTTGCGGTTGACGATGGGGAAGGGCACCCTCACGCCGTTTTTATAGGCTGTTTCCAGGTTCTTGAACTCCCTGCGGGCCCACTGGTAGATGAGGTGCCTGCGGTTCCGCTTGGTTATCTTCACCCTCGGGTCACCCTCTATGTACTTCCACATGTGGCGGAATTCGGTGGTGTTTATGCGGTAGATCTTGATGGCAATGGGGGAGTTGTTCCTGTCGATGCCAAAGAAGACGTTGGCCTCCTTACCTGTAGAAATGACGTTGCCCAGCTCCTTGATGTAGCCCGCCTCCATTAACTTGTAAATGGTGGCCACCGTGTCGGCGTCAAAGACCTCCTGATAGGCCTTTCTGGTGTCGGCGTCCCTGACGCCGGCCATAAGCCGGGAAACCAGCTCGTGATACTGGTCGATCTTCATAGGTACATCCCCAGGTAGTCCTCAAGCTTCTTGAGGTAGCCCTCCTGGCGGAGCTTCTCCACCTCCGTGCGGGTGTACTTGTGAACGATGTCGCAGCGGTCCTTCCTGTACTCCCAGAGCTTGCAAATGACGACGTCGCCCACCATGATCCAGACCCGCTTGCGGAAGCGGCCCGGTATCCTCCCGAGACGCTCCTTGCCGTCCTCGCAGATCACCCGCACGTGGGGTCCGCCAAGCTTCTGATCCACGATGGCAAACATCTCCTCCTGGGAGGGATCGGGCTTCCGTATCTTTCGAATGTCAATCTCCACGGGTGCCTCGTCCCTGCGCTTCTTCGCCACGTAAGAATCTTGAAGCAAGGGTTTATAACCGGTAGACGTTCAGAAAGGGGACACCCTGCACCCGCTTCACCGCTCCCCAGCTGGCCATGCCCAGCTCCACGGCCACGGCTATACTCTCCTCCCCCACCAGGGAGATGATGTCTCCCTCCCGGAGGGCGGCCTCCACCCTCTCCCTCTCCACCAGCTCTTCCCCGTAGAAGTGTTTGGGAACCCTGAGGATGATCTCCCCTTCCCTGAACTCCTTCTCTAGTAAATCCTCGTCGCAGACGTTGACGAGGACGCCCTCGGGGGTCCGGATCACCTTCAGCCAGAACCTCATAGCTCAGGCACCGGGTTTATGGCGCCACAGGCCTCGCACTTGAGCATGGTCACGCCGTACATCTCCACGAAGTGGGTGTCGGGCTTCCCGCAGACGGGACAGAGCACGTAGGTCTTGACGTAGTCCTCCAGCTTCTTCTGGAGGGCACTCACACCTATTCTACCCTTCAGGCGCAGCCGGTCGCCCTCTATGGAGGCGGCGGTGGCCAGCTCCTTGGAGAAGAACTTGGCCATGTGCTTGGGGTCCCTGCGCAGGTAGGAGGCGATCTGCTTGAAGTTGGTGAGCACCGTGGTGCGGCCGTGGTACTCCACCCTCACCTTTGGCATCTCGAAGCGGGCCGGCTCCTTGACCTTCTCGGGAAGCAAAGCGTAGGCCCGCTCCAGGAGTTCCTCGTAGCTGAGCACGAAGAAACATCGCTGCGCAGTGGTTATAAAAGGTCCACCACTTCAACCTCCTCTTCCTTCACCTCCGGGGGGCGTCTTCCCAGCAACGTGAGGAGGTTCTCCAGACGTTGTACCAGCTCTTCGGGACCGCTGATCTTCTTCACGATTTCCGCCACGATGCGCGGCTCGCCGTTCCTTTCCTTTACCAGGCCTATAACCCTCAAGACGTCTCCCTCGTCCACCTCAAGCTCCCTCAACTCTTCGAAGAGGAGAACGGGCATGACGGCGCTAAAGTCGTCCAGTAGGAGCATCACGTGCTTCTCTCCCACGAACTTGCGCACCACCACGCCCCAGACGGCCACCCGCCGGGGACGTTGCTTCTCCACCTCCTTCAGGGGCAACCTGAGGGCAACCCATCGCACGTTGAAAACTGGATAGATGTTTTTAACCTCCTTTTTCCTTCTTCTGCCGTGAGGGTGAGGTCCTTCTCCGCGAGGGTGGTCCTGAACTCCAAGGCCGAGCCCACACTGGAAGTATGTGTCAACGGACATTGCTCCTCCCCTCCCTCCGGCACCTCCCGGGGATCCAGGGAGGTGAAGCCCTGGCCCGACGCCGAAGACACACTCTCCTCCGTCAAGGAGGCTGCCCGCTTTGCCAGCAGCTTCCTGAAGGATCTCGGGGATGTGGATCCACTCTCCGCCGAGAGAGAGCTTTACGAGAAAGTAGAGGAGCTGGGCGGCAACACAGTGCTGGCCATCTCCACGGCCCTCTACAAGGCCGCCGCCGCCGAAGAGGGAATCCCCCTCCACGAGTACCTTTCCAAGCTATTCTCCTTGGAGCCGAGGATTCCGCCTCCCCTGGAGAACGTCATCGGGGGAGGGAAGCACGGCGGCGGCTCTGACATCCAAGAGTTCCTCCTCTTCCCCAAGGAAGGAGAGAACCCCGAGGACTGGATATTTACCCTTTCGGAGGTTTACAGGGAGCTGAAGAACGTTTTGGGTTCCGCGGACCCCACCTTCACGGGCTCCCTCACCCTCGAGTCGGCTTGGGTGACGTCCCTTCCCACGGAGCGAATCCTTTCCCTTTTGAGGAAGGTGGCCGACGAGCACGGGCTGGGCATGGGCGTGGACGTGGCCGCCAGCGATATGTACAGGGAAGGGGCCTACCACTGGGAAAAGGAGGGCATCGTAAGGGATAGGGAGGCCCAGATGGACTACATAGAAGAGCTGGCCAACACCTACGAGCTGGACTACATAGAGGATCCGCTGCACGAGGACGACGTGGAGGGCTTCCAGGAGCTCCAGAAGAGGGTGAAGGGGAAGATCGTGGGGGACGACCTCTTCGTGACCCAGGCCGAGAGACTGGTGCCGGGCGTGGGCGGCGTCATCATCAAATACAATCAGGTGGGAGCCATCTTCAGGGCCGTGGAGGCGGTGAAGAGGGCCAGGGAACTGGGCATGTGGGTGGTACCCTCCCACAGGAGCGGCGAGACGGAGGACCCCTTCCTCAGCCACTTTGCCGTGGCCGTCGGGGGAGATCTGTTCAAGGCCGGCGCCGCAGGCATAAGGATCGTGAAGCTGAACGAAGTCCTAAGGATTTACAGCAGCCTGCGGCGCCGGGAATAGTCCACGAGTTTCGCTATGGTTCTCATGGCATCCCTGAGGCTCTCGTAGGCCGGGATTCCGGCCTCTATTAGCTTTTCCCTCAGGTACTCGCCGTACTTCCAGCCCGGCACGAAGGCGTAGACAGGGATGGGCGAGAGGGAGAGCAGCCTCGCGATGGAGGGGTCCACGGTGGCCAGCTGGGGAGTGATGATGACCAGGGCTGCGTCGTAGTCCTCACTTCTCCTCAGCACTTCCAGGTACCACTCGGGGCGGGCATCCCCCGTCAGGTCGAAGGGATTGGACTGGACCACGTGGGGAGGCAGGTCCAGCTCTTTTTTCCAGGGTGAGAGTTCAAGGCCAAACTCCTCTGCGTAGTCGCTGGCCAGCACGCCAAATCCACCGCCGTTGGTCACGATGAGCAGCTTGTTTCCCCTGGGGAGGGGCTGTTTGAGGGATAAAATGACGTCCACCATCTCCTCGAGGCTGTTCACCTCTATGACGCCCGCCTGCCTCATGGCCCCCCTGAACACGTCGTAGTCGCCGAGCATGGCCTCCGTGTGGGAGGAGGCGGCCTTCATCCCGCTCTTGGTCTTCCCTCCCTTTAAAATGATGACAGGCTTGTGCCGGCTCATCTCCCTTAGCTCCTCGAACAGTGCCCGCCCCCTCTTCACGTCCTCCAAGTATAAAACCACCACGTCCGTCTCCGGGTCACCCTTCAGGTACTTCAAAAAGTCCACTTCGTCCAGGAAGAGCTTGTTTCCAAGGGAGACGACCTTGGAGACGCCGATGTCCTCCCGGGCAAAGACGTCCAACATGGCCGCAATTATGGCGCCCGACTGGGAGAGGATGGAGACACTGCCCCTCGGGGGGAAGTCCATGCGCTCCGGGGAGAGGAAGGTCCCGTTGAAGCGGGGTGTGTAGATACCTATGCAGTTGGGGCCCAGAACCGGGAGATCCCTTCCGCCGAGGGCCTTCTTCAGTTCCTCGTCCAGCTCCTCGTTGCCCACCTCCCCGAAGCCCCCGCTGATGATGACCATTGCCTTTACACCCATCTCCACCGCTTCTTTCATCACTGTCGGAACCGACGGAGCCGGTATGGCGATGAATACCAGGTCCGGCACCTCCGGAAGCTCTTTTAAACTCTTGTAAACCTTCTTTCCCAGGATTTCTCCTCCTTTCACGTTCACGGGGTACACGGGGCCGTCGAAGCTCCTCAGGAGATTGTAGAAGAGAACGTGGCCCACCTTCTGCGGATTGTGGGACGCGCCCACCACGGCTATGCTTCGGGGACTGAAGAGTGCCTCCACGTATCCCTATGATACATTCCAAAGAAAAACTGTTCGGGGCCCAATACTCTTGTGTTCCTGGTGGCCAAGGATCGCTGGGGGAGGGTAAGAAGGGTCCACTACCTCCCGGAGGGTATTCCCCTCAGGGCAGGGGCGAAGCACCACCGCCCCGACGTGGTGATAACGGAGGATCCGGCCTTCACCCACGAGATACTCCTTAAGCGGGACGGCGACAGGGTCTTCATACACCTGCCCAACCAGGTCATCACCGTGAACGCCGGCAAAAGCGTAAACCTCACCAACGTCATCCTGGAGTTCGTGCCCCTCTTTTCGTACCTCCCGTCCTTGGAGGAGTTGTGGAGACTGGAGTCGGAGCTCTTCAATCCAAACCTCTCCGAGAACCTCCGCAAGTTCCTGCGCCTCTACGCCGCCTACGTGGGGCTGAGGGTCGACGAGAGGGCGCCCGAGACCCTAAGGGACTCGGTAATACTTCTGGTCTCCCGGCTGACGAGGATGCCGCCCGAGAAGATCGTGGCCGACAGGAAACGGGTGGAGAAGCTTCTGGAGGCCGAGCTCAAGGAAGTGCTCGCCAAGATGAAGCCCGAAGAGCTCCTCCACGTCTTCAAGATCATTGCAGGTTGACGGCGGCGAAGACCTGGTAGTACACCTGGTCCGCGTCGGGATATATCTTCTTCAAGATGAAGGAGACGGCGGGCAGGAGGTACTCCGGAGGGCCGCTGATGTACACCCCCTCGGGGCTCACCTCTATAATGCCGCTACCCTCCCGGACTTCTATGACGGGGTAGGGGAGCAGGCAGTCCTCCACGGGCTTCTGCACTACGAGCTCCGTATTGCCCTCGTTGGTGTAGCAGACGTTTCCCTCAAAGGACTGGAGTATTACCTTCTTTCCCTTGGCCGTGAGGACGGCGGAGGCATAGGTGATGGCACCCACGGCACCCTGGGCGTCGCTGAAGGGGTAAACGGCCCTCACGATCACCGTGTTGGCCTCAAGAATGGTGGAGAGGAAGCCCAGGTCACCCTTCACCACAAAGGGCTCCCTCTCATCCGATGGCTGAGAAAGGAAGAGGAACCCTGCAACGGCAACCAAAACCGCCGCAAGCAACACCCACTTGGCTTCGATCTTCACACCGGCCATCTTCACATCACTTCCTCCAGGACCTTCACAATGTCTTCGACGCCATCTTCGCTCAGTAACTGAGAGAGCTTCTTCGAAGCCATCAAAAAGAGTGTAAGCCTAAACAGGCGCTCTATGTCCTCCCTGTCGAGGGTTCCGGCTACCTCCTTTGGGACTTCGATGGTGATGGTGGGCATATTCTTAGAAGGGTGGAAAACTCCTAAAGCTGGGTGGGTGTGAGGACGTGGATGTTGTGTTTTTGGAGTTCTTGGGTGTTGAAGTCCTTGGGGTTGAAGGTGAGGATGATTACCTTGGGGTGGGTGGTTTTGAGGTGGAGGGCGAGGGCTGCGTAGGGGGTGTCCTTTGGGTCGTTGACGAGGGAGCGGGCCTTGGGTAGGTGGGGGGCATAAACGTCCTCGGGAACGACAGTAATCATGCTTAACAAATTCAGTACCCTTCCATAAAAGACCTCTTTTTTAATTTTCTTTTTCTTCGCGATCAAATCGATTTTACCCATCATTTCCGTAAAAAGGAATTCCGGAACGTAAAGAGGGTTTGTTAGTGGGAGCAGAACAAGCTTCTCTCGCGTAGGACCGTACTTTATAGCCGCCGCAAACAAAACGTTTAGATCGATTACAACTGGTATTTTTCTTTTATTTTCTTCCAAGCTTCCTCCTCCACTTCCCTTGCCAGGGCTTCTATGTCCTCTCCCTCCAAAATTTCTCCCAGCGCGTCAAGCGCATCATTAAATAATACTGCCCGGACTATGAGCTCCACTTCTTTACGCACTCTTCCCTTGGGTTCTACAGGTACTTCGATGGTGATGGTGGGCATACTATTAACTGTGCCAGAAACTTCTAAAGCCAAGGCGGATGACGACAAGCGAGAAACAAGAAGAATAAGAAAGAAGGGAGGGGGCTTTATGCCACGTTCTCCCTGAGGAAGGCAATGAACTCCTTGGGCGTTAAAACTATGATACCGATGTTTTTCAATTTTGGAACATCGAAATCTTTTTTGTTATACGTTAAAATAATCACCGTTTCATAATTTTTACGTAAACCAACAGCCGCTGCTACATATTGCGAGTCTTTAGGGTCTTTCACATATACCTCAAGATGCGCGACATCCGTTTCTTTTATTTTGGCTATTTTAAATCGCCGTGAAAGAATGTCAATGGCGAGCTTCACCTCTTCGATACTAAGCCCACTCTTTTTTGCTAATAATTTCACATGTTTGTTTATTTCTTTCCATAAGTAGTTTGGGACAAAAACATCGAAATGTTTGCCAGCGTGTTTTAAAATTTTGGACGTAAAGCCCCCGTATCGTATTAATGTAGCTATGACAACGTTCGCGTCGAGAACTATTGCTGCCCTTTTATTCTTCTCCACGCTGATTCCTCCACCAAGCGAGCGATTTCCTCTACATCGTCTTCGGTTGCTTTAGATTTTTTTGAAAGCAAGAGAAGAAATAACTCTTCTAACACGGAGACATCGATTTCACTATTATTTATGGTCATTAAAAGCTGCTTAGAACTCTCGCTTATCCCTTTAACTTTCAACGTCAATGTCTCCATACACAAAATTACATCCGGATAATCTTTATAATCCCTGACAAATGCACGAAAAACAAGAAGAATAAGAAAGAAGGGAGGGGGCTTTATGCCACGTTCTCCCTGAGGAAGGCAATGAACTCCTGGGCTGCCTTCCCGGTGTCCTCGGCGGTGTAGCCGAAGACCACGATGTACTCCTTGCCCTCATAGTCGAACTTCTTGACGATGTACTCGCCGGCGGTGTCGATCTCGTAGAGCTCTGGGTAGGCGTCGGCCAGCATCTTGGCAACCTCGTTCACCAGGTAGCCACCGACCACGATGATCTTGTCGTAGGTGTTGGGCAGCTCGGTGTCAAGGTACACTATCATGGGGCTCCAGTCCTCTGCAGGCTTGTACTCGGTGTAGGT
>JAADDC010000023.1 GCA_013154145.1 Candidatus Iainarchaeum sp.
GTGAGGGATGCTATGGGAGGAAGCTCCCGGTCGTAGTAGAGCATGTCGTAGGTGCCGTCTTCAATGATGAGGACCCGCTCCGAGAGGGAGGCGAACTCCTCCCGACGGGAGAGGTCCATGCTTACGCCTGTGGGATTGTGTCCCGTGGGGATGGTGTAGTAGGCGTCGGCGATGTCAGGTATCTCGCCACGCTCGTCAATGTCCGCCGGAGAAACGGAGACCCCGTGACCCCTGAATGCATTGAGGGCTTCCAGGTAGCTGGGGTTGCCCACCCGGAGACCCATGCCCCTTTTCCTCAAGAAGAGGGCCACCAGGGCGATGGCGTCCTGGGCGCCGAAGGTGACGATGACGCTGCGGTCCCTTATTCCCCGGCGCTCCAGGAAACGGGTGAGGGCCTCCCGGAGCTCAGGCAGCCCCTCGTAGGGCGTGTAGTTGAGGTCCGCCGCCGAGAAGTCAGAAAGGGCTTCCTTGATCTCCTCCACGGGGAAAAGGCGGTGATCCGGCAGACCGGGCCCAAAGTTGATGTATCCCCTTTCCCTGGCCTCCGCCAGTATTTCGCCGATGACGCTCACGAAAGAAATAAATCGTTGGAGGTCTTCTAAAACGTTGGTGCTGGTGTACGTGGACAGCAACGTGCTCATCGATTACTTGAAGAACCGCTCAGGCCCGGAACCTTATTACAAGTACGCTGGCTGGATCGTTAAGCTGACAGTTGCCTGCAAACTTTACCTCGCCATCTCCGACCACGCGGAGAAGGAGGTCCTCAAGTACGTGGAAAGGGAAGTTTGGGCCTCGTTCTTGGAGAAGCTCCGGCAAAAGGTTCGCAGAATCACCGTGACAGACGAAGACAGAGAGGAAGCGATGTCCATCGGTTCCAACAACCTCCCGGACGCCCTCCACGCGGTGCTCGCCGCGAGGGTCGGAGCGGAAATTCTCTTCACGCGAAACCTCGCAGACTTTGTCGACTTCGCCCTTTACCTCAAAAACAAAGGCGTGAAGCTGAGACACCCACGCGCCATCTACGGACTTCTCTGAAGGGTGTCGAGTTTCTTCTCCACTATGCTATCCACGATGGTCGTCACGTCCGAGAACAGGTCCTCCAGGAACTGCTTGCTCGCCACGAGGTTCGCGGCAAGGTTAACGGGTAGAACGTCGGGATAGTAGCGGGTGTAATCTATCCAGAAAAGCTTCGTGGCCGTGTAGTCCCAGAGGGCTTCGAAGAGCATCCTGAAGAGGGGGATGAGCTCCGGCGGCGCGTTACCGAGGAACGGCTGGATCAGTCCCAGGTACCTCGCCACGTACTCCCTCAGTTCCCGGTCGTCCAGCTCCACCATCAGCTCCCAGAGGGAGCTTTCCAGGGACTCGTCAACTTCGCCCCGGAAGAGCTTCGCGAGGATTTGCTCCTTCAGGGAGAATATCCTGTCGTCGTAGCGGGAGTAAACAAAGTTTATGAACTCCCTAATGTTCATGCTGGAGACTTCCTTGATGAGTGTTCTCACGCGTTGCTTCACTTCCTCCCCGAAGTCGTGGTCCACAGGGGCGGGATCAACGGGTATGAACATACTGTACTTGTACCTCAGGACGGGGACGTCAAGGTTGAGATCTCTGGCCACCTCCACCGCTATCTTCTGGACGAAGAGGGGGCCGGGCTCGGTCCCCACAAGCTCCTTCCAGGTGCGCGAGACGAGATATAACAGTGCCTGAGCCCTTTTCTTCCTCTCGGGATCGATGTATACCTTAAAGTATGTTTCCTCCGAGCCAGGAGTCCCTTTCTTAACGAGCCGGTAGCCGCTGGGAGTTTTTACAACGAAGCCCAGCTCTTCCAGGAGTTCCAGGACCCTCTTTGCGCCCTCCCAGCTGACGCCCGCTTCCCGCGACACGTCAAGTATCGTTTTAGGCTCCTCCGAGAGAACAGAAAAAACCTTCTTTACAACGTCAAAGACGGGCCTCCTGGGCATCTATCTTTATTTATCGTGAAGAAAGTTAAAAAGTTAGCGTATATACGAGAGCTACCTCAGCGCCTCCCAGAGGATTTCGTCGTGGGAGTAGACCTGGATGCCCTTCTCGGTGATGGCCAGCGGGTGAACCCGGTTGGAGTGGCGGGTGCCCCTCATCTTGCGGATGAAGATGGCCCGGTGGGGAGGAATGAAGTAGAGCCTGATGACGCCGTCGGCGATGAACTCCTCGACGCCGAAGGTGGAGAACCTCATGCGCTCGTCAGGAGCCCCCGAAGTGAGGACCGTGGTCACTCCCAGCTCCTTGAGCTTGTCCAGGAGATGGTAGAGGTAGAAGTCCACGGAAGAGGGGTCGTAGGCCCATATGCCCCTCGTGGCATCGCCCACCAGCGGAACCGCCCCCAGGTACTTTACCAAGGCTGTCAGGGAGTCGATGGCCACCCGGGCGGCCTCGATCTTGGTGACCAGCCCCACTATGTTTTCCACTTCCTTTTCCCAGTTTTCCCTGAACTTCTGGGGCGAAGAGACCCGCACCCTGAATATCTTCATGGAATCTGCCACCGAGTGGTAGTCCCAGCCAAAGTTCTGGAGGTTCCAGACGATGTTGGTGGCGGGCTCCTCCAGCGTGATAAAGACGCCGGGTTCCGAGTAGAGGGAGGCCCCAGCGTAGATATACTGGAGGGCGAAGATGGTCTTGCCGGTACCGGGGCCGCCCACGACGAGTATGTTGGAGTTGCGGGGGAAGCCACCGGATATGAGGTCGTCCAGGCCGGGGATGCCCGTGGGGACTCGGTCCACCATCGTAGCTCTTTAGGACGAGGAGGTTTATATACCTTGGCGCGTTTAGTGTAAGGTGGAAGAGGAGCGCCTGAAGGAGCTCATCACGGTGCCCGAGTGGAAAAGCCTTTTGCTGGACCTGGTGGAGAAGAACGAGATAGATCCGTGGAACGTGGACATCGTGAGGCTGACCTCCCTCTACCTTGAAGAGATCAGGAGGCGGAGGGACCTGGACCTCTACGTGCCTGCCAACGCCGTTCTCGCCTCCTCCATCCTTCTCTGGCTAAAGTCAAAGGTCCTCCGGAGGATGAAAGAAGACCTGGAGGAGCCTGAAGAGGAGGAAGTCGTCGACCTGGTCGTCGAAGAGCCAGAGGAGCTCCCCCTTGTCCTGGAACCCCCAGAGGTCACGGTGGTGCCCCCCAGCCGCATCACCCAGCGGAGGATCACCCTCGACGAGCTGCTGGACGTCATGGAGAAGCTCATGAAGAAGGGGGTGAAGAAGAAGACCGTGGAGGTGGTCTTACCCGATGTGGAGGAGTTCTTCGAGGAGATGGAGAAGGGGGAGGACGTGGAGGACTACGTGGAGGAGGTGAAGAGAAGGCTGCTGGAAGCGGCCGACTCGACGGGCATGGTGCTACTCTCCTCCTTTGCCCCCAGAGACCCCCTCGAGTTCGTGAAAACCCTTCTGGCGCTCCTATACCTCGCCAGTGAGGGCTTCGTGGAGCTGTTTCAGGAGCAGGTGTTTGGCGAGGTCATCGTGAAGGTGGTGGAGCGTGATCAACGAGCTGGAAGCCCTGCTGTTCCTCACGCCCAGGCCCCTCAGGGTGGATGAGATAGCCCGGCACCTGGGCGTCAGGGAAGAGGAGATACCTCCCCTCATAGAGGAACTAAAAAAGCGCTACGAGGGGACTGCCCTCACGGTGGAGGAGTTTCTCGGAAGCTATCGGCTGAACGTGAGAGAAGAGTACCACCACCTGGCCAGGAAGCTGGGCCTCATCCCGGAGTTTAACAAGAGGGAGCTCCAGATCATTGGAAGGATCCTGAAGGAGGGAGAGGTAAAGCTCTCGGAACTTCGGAAGAGCTACAGGGGTATGGACCGGCTCCTGGAGAAGCTGCGCCGCTTTGGTTTCGTGGTGCTGGTCAAGCGCGGGCGCTCAAAGTTCGTGAAGAAAACGAAGCTCATGGAAAGGTACTTTGGCATCACTCAGGGAAGCGAATGACCTTCTCTCCCTTTCCGCTACCCTTGGGGATGGTCAGCTCCACGATGCCGTCCCGCTCCTCTATAACGGTTTCTTCGGGGACGACGAACTCCTCGAAGTAGATGAAGCGCTCGCCCTTGGGCGTCTCCACGAGGACGCCCGTGGGGGTGATGCGCACGGTGGTGGCCCGGCGGGGGAGGTGCCTGAGGTCGAGCGTTAGGACGTAGTATTCCCTATCGTCCACGATACCAAAGGGGACGTAGATCTTTCTTCTTCTGGGCTGAATGGGGTCCACGAAGACGTCTCCCTCGGGAGTGACGCTGATCCTGACGCCGAGGGCACCAGCGCTGAAGGCCTGCATAACCTTGCTGAACAGCGCCAGGAAGGCCCTCTCAAAGTCGTCCATGTTCCTCTAAAAGGACGAAGGGTTTAAACCCCTACCAGAGGAAGTCCTCAAGGGAACGTTGAAAAACCTTTTGTGAAATGCGCTTGGACGTGCGCCAGCTCCCCCTCACGAAGGACGGCACCCGTCCCATTTTCCTCATCCAGCGCTCCACGAAGCGAATGGTCTCCTCGTCGTGGGGATAACCGCTCCCTATGCTCCCGTAGACCTCCTCCATACGCCTGATGATCCGGTCCCTCTCCACCTTTGCCACGATGGAGGCGGCCGAGACCACGGGATAGCGGTCGTCTGCGCCGTGCTCCGCGATGATCTCCACGCCCGGAGCCAGCTGCTTTATCATTTCGGCGTAGCGGAGGGGGTCCGTGTCGGGGGCGTCCACGTAAATCTTCTTCACCGGGACCGAGCGGATGAGTTGGGCCGCCACGAGGGCCTCGAGCCGGTTCAGCCCCTTCACCTCCACGAAGGCGTCGATGACGAAGGGCTCGATGCGCTTCACGAGAACCGCGTCGGCCACCTCCAGTATCTCATCGTAAAGCTCTTCCCGGCGCTCGGGACTGAGCTTCTTGGAGTCCCTGAGGCCCAGTTCCTCCAGAGCCGAGGGGTCCTCCACGGCCACCAGGGCCATCACCATGGGGCCGACCACCGGGCCCCTGCCTGCCTCGTCAATGCCCCCTATCACGGGTTAAAATTTCTTCGATGTCCTTTAAAGGCATGGAAGCGCCGGACTTCTGCCTGAAGGGGATCGACTTCGAGGGGAAGGAAAGGGAGATCTGTTTGAAAGATCTGAGGGGTAAGTGGGTGGTACTCTACTTCTATCCGAAGGACAACACCAGCGGATGTACCATCGAGGCCAAGGAGTTCACGGAGCTGCTCCCGGAGTTCGAGAAGCTCGGGGCCGTCGTCATCGGCGTCAGCAAGGACTCCATCGAGAGCCACAGGAAGTTCAGGGAGAAGCACGGCCTGAGGGTGACGCTCCTCTCCGATCCCGAAACGAAGGTGATCAGGGCCTACGGTGCCTGGGGCAAGAAGTTCAGGGGCGAAGGAACCATACGATCGACGTTTATCATTGATCCCCAGGGCAGGATCGTCTGGGAGAAGCGCAACGTGAGGGCCAGGGGCCACGCGGCGAAGGTGCTGGAAACCCTGAAGGAGCTCCAGAAAGCTTTTTAGCACTACCTGCTCCCTTCTTCTTTCATGGCCAAGGGGCTGGTTATTTCCTACCGCAGGGGCCGGAGGACCATGAGAACCAATCAGGTCATCATCGAGGTGCCCGGCGTCAGCAACCGCAAGGAAGCAGCCAGACTCATAGGCAAGAAGGTGCTCTGGATCACTCCCGGCGGGAAGAAGCTCAAGGGGATCATCACGGCGCCCCACGGCAACAGGGGACGCGTCAGGGCCCGCTTCACCAAGGGCGTTCCCGGCCAGATGATCGGCCAGAAGGTGGAGATACTCTGAACCTTTACATCTACACCTTCAAAAATTCCCGGGAATTTTTGAAAGTAGACTTTCAAAAATGTGGGGGTTAATTGCCCCCAGCTTTAAACATCCTTCGGCGCTACTTCCAGCGTGAGGACGGTTCTCTGGAGAGAGGGGAAGGTAGAGGTGGAGGTGCCGGACCCTTCCCTCTATCCTCCCAGCGCTGACGCCCCCGTTTTCTTCAATCCCCGGGCGAAGCTATCCCGCGACCTCTCCACGCTGATTCTGAAAGTCTTGAAGCCTCCACAGGTGATTGACGCCATGGCTGGAACCGGCATCCGGGGCATTCGCTACGCCGTCGAAGCTGGAATTGAAGACGTCGTGTTCAACGATATTAACCCCCGCGCCATGGAGCTCATCCAGCGTAACCTTCAAAGATACGGAATAGAGGCGGAGGTAATCCAGGAGGACGTGAACCTGCTCCTTCAGCGGCGCCGCTTCGTGGCCATCGACCTGGACCCCTTCGGCAGTCCCTCCCCGTTCCTCTCCTCCCTGGGAAGGAGCGTCACCCATAGGGGCGTGGTCCTCGTCACCGCCACGGACACCTCTCCCCTGGCCGGCAGCTCGCCCCTCTCGGCAGTTAGAAAGTACCACAGCGTCGTGAGAAAACTCCCCTGGTTCAGGGAGATGGCCGTGAGGGTGCTCCTCGGATACGTGCAACACACCCTGATGGTCTGGGAAAAGGCAATGCTCCCGGTTTTCAGTTTCTTTGAGGAGCACCATATAAGGGTGATAGGGACCGTCGTGAAGAAGCCCTCGGCGGTGACGGAGGCAGCGAAGCAGATAAAAATCGTGGAGGAGGTGGGCCCCCTCTGGACAGGGAGACTCCACGACAGGGAGGTGTTAGCGGAGACCATCAAACACTGGGACGAGGATTACGGCAGGCGGGCCCTGAAGGTGCTTCAACTCGCCTCCGAGGAGGTTAACGTCGTGGGATACTACCACATTCACCTTCTCTCCAAGCAGCTGGGGGTCAGTCCGCCGTCGGTAAACAAAGTCATAAATGAACTTAGGTCCTTGGGTTACCGGGCATCCAGGAGCTCCCTGGAGCCCAAGGGCGTGAAGACCGACGCCCCCGAAGAAGTAGTGAAGGAGGTGATCCTACGGAGTTCTTCCCCCACGTGGAAACCCACAGGGAGGCCCTGAGGAAGTTCATCATCGTGCTCCTGGTCTTCCTTGCTTACTTCGCATACGTGGCATACCACTACGGCGTCAAGGACGGCCTCATCATAACACTACTCACGTGGAGTTTCTTCGTCCTCTCCACGCCCATAGCGGACGCCGGCTTCCTACTGGATTTTCCGCTGAGGATTTTAACGGGGATGAGGATGGTGAAGGCCGAAATGATCGTCTGGGCCATAGCCATCTCCCTCAACGTCTACTTCGTTCTCTTCCACCCGGAAGTTTATCAAACCACCACGCTGCTCCAAGTTTTCTACCACATACTCACCCATCCCATTCCCTACTGGAGCATCATCGTCCTCTCGGCCATAGGGACCTTCCTGTCGGTGCATTTCGGTGACGAGCTGTTAGATGTATTCTTCCACAGTGAGCGCCGCAAGTACTTCCTCCACAAGGAGAAATACGAGCTGGTGGC
>JAADDC010000038.1 GCA_013154145.1 Candidatus Iainarchaeum sp.
GACATCGTCGTGGAGGAAGTGGGCAGGGCCCTGAGTACCCTCATTTACCTCGTCGCCCTCTACGTCATCGTCAACTACTTCCACACCTTCGGCTGGCTGGCCTCCCTCCTGGTGGCCCTCGCCGTTCTCGTGGCGGGCAGGGCCGTCGTCAACATCGTCATCGCCGCCATAACAGAGTACATAGACCTGCTTCCCATCGAAGAGGATCAGAAGGCGCTCCTTATGGGTGTGAGGGGCTCCATCAAGGCGGTCCTCTACATCATCATCGTCCTCGTGATGCTGGCCTCCGTGGGCATCGACGTCTGGCCCATCATCACCTCCCTGGGCATCGGAGGTCTGGCCATCTCCATGGCCATGAAGGACGTGCTCACGGACTACATCTCGGGCCTCATCGTCATCCTCGGACGCTCCCTGAAGAAGGGTGACCGCGTCCTTGTGAAGGACAAGGGCGTGGAGGGGGTCATCGAGGAGATCGGCTGGCGCTACACGACACTCATCACCGACGAGGGCGAGCTGGTGACCGTCCCCAACCGGGTGATCAGCTCCTCCGTCATCGTCTTCCGGAAGGAAAGGGAAGAGGAGGGCCCGGCGTAAAACCTTTAGCTTATTAGCACGATTATTATAATTGTGATTATAAGGCGTTTCAAGACGGAGAAGCACTGGCGGGAGTCTCCACCGAGGAAGCTCGTCTTTGGCAGGAGGAAGGTTGGTAAGAGCTTTTTCGTCAAGGAATTCACACAGTGGGACCGCTACTTCTTTGTTCTCCACTCGGGAGCCGCAGTCGACGTCGAGAGCGGGGAGGAGCTCCCACCTGAAGCCTTCAAGAGGGAACTAAAGCACCTCCTGAGGGGAGAAGAGCACGTGGTCATCGACGAGTTCGGCCGCCTGCCTCTGGACGTGCTCGACCTGATCCACGCCACTCCACCGGAGCAGATCACCCTCATTTCCTCGTCCGTCACGGCGGCCAAGGAGTTCCTGGGCAAGAGGTCCCCGCTCCTGGGACTGCTGTTTCCCTTCCCCTTCAGTCTTCCCCATAGCTCGGAGCTCATTGCCTCCCTCTCGGAACACTACGAAGATAAGGATTTGATGGAGGTGGTGACAGTTGCCAAGGAACCCATCTCCCTCTCCTTCCTGAAGGAGCCCCTAAGATCTCTTGTCTGGACCTCCACGGCGATGCCCGGCCTGCTGGGCGAGGTCTTCAGCGAAGAGAGGAGAACCGTCGTGAGGTCCTACGAGGCCATTCTGGAGGTGCTCGCAGGCTCCGTCAGGGGGATCTCCGATATATGGAGGGAGCTCAGCGGCAGAGGTCTCTTCAGCAACGGGCCGTCGAGCCTCGTCCCCTACCTCTCCTTCCTGGAGCGGACGGGTCTCGTGAAGAAGGTCAGGGTGTACGGGAGGGGCGGCGGCGCCTACAAGGTGACGTCGCCGCCGATGGAGGCCTACTTCCTCCTCAGGAGGAGAACGGGCTTTCCGGACGTTCCGGCAAACCTGGAAAACGTCCTCAAGCACGCGGAGCAGATACTACCCCGCCTGGTGGAGGGCGTGATCAGGGAGTTTCTGGCGGAGTACCACGGACTGCAGGAGGGCATTCTGCTAAAACACAGGCGGGGAGAGGTCATCGAGATAGACGTGGCCCTGGGGGACGGCAAGATCAAGGTCCTGGCCGAGGTGAAGTGGCGGGAAAGTATCACCAAGAAGGAGGTGGAGCAGATCGAGAAAAAGATGTTCGGTTTCGAGGCCGAGAAGTACTACCTCGTCGTGCCGGACGGTTCCAGCGTGCCAGAAACTTCCCTGGAGGTACTGGACGTCGAGAAGATCAAGGAAATGGCCCTGAAGCTAAGAGAGCAGTTTCTCTAAGAGCTCGCGGACGCGGCGGGCGTCGGCCCGGCCCCTGGTCCGCTTCATGACCTCGCCCACGAGGCGGTTGATGGCGGCCTTCTTCCCCTTCCTGTAGTCCTCCACCACCTCGGGGAAGGCCTCCACCACCTCCCTGACGACGTCCTCCACGTTCTCCACCACGGAGAACTTCTCGATCTCGGCGGAGACGTCACCGATCTCTCCGTCCAAGAGCTTCCGCAGGAGCTCCACGGCCGCCTCCTTGGTGATCCTTCCGTCGTGCCAGGCCTTGGCAATGAGGAAAACTCCCTCCTTCGAGGGAACCGCCGAAAAGTCCAGACCCCTGTAGTTGAGCTCCCCCTTGAGCCTGCTGGTGAGGAACTCTGCCCAGAACTTGGGGGATATCTCCCCGGCCTTCTCCTCGAAGAACTCGCCCAGGGCCTTGTCCCTGACCAGGGCGTCGGCGACGGTCCTGTCCACACCGTACTCCCTGACGAAGCGCTCCTTCCTTTCCCAGGGGAGCTCGGGAAGGGAAGACCTCAGCTCCTCCACGAGGGACGGATCGATACTCACGGGGGGTATGTCCGGGTCGGGCATGTAGCGGTAGTCCTCCTCCGTTTCCTTCACCCGCAGGGAAACCGTCACTCCCCTTGCCTCATCCCAGTGCCGGGTTTCCCGCTTCACTCCCCTCCCACTCTCTAACAAACGCTTCTGGCGTAGTATCTCGTAGCGTAGGGCCTTCTTTACGCTCTCTATGGAGTTGATGTTCTTTATCTCCACGCGCTCGCCGCCCTCCAGGGAGATGTTGGCGTCCACCCTGAACACAACCGAGGGATTGAGTATGACGCCGAGGTAGGTCAGCAAGAGGTGCAGGTCCTTGAGGAAGGTCTCCGCTTCCTCCACGGACGTCATGTCAGGCTCCGTGACGATCTCAATGAGGGACACGCCGCTCCGGTTGAAGTCCACGAGGCCCTCCTTGAGGTCATAGCGCCCGGGGTCCTCCTCCACGTGGATCTCCCGGATGCGGACCTTACCGAGCCTTCCGTTCACCGCCAGGGGTGTGGAGGTCCGCTGGTAGCCAGAGGGTAAGTCGGGGTAGAAGTAATGCTTCCTCAGGAACAGGATTTTTGGCTTCACTTCCATGCCGAGGGACAGGGCCACCATCAAGGCCTTTCGTATGCTCTCCTCGTTGACGGGGTGGGGCTTCGAGCCGGGGAGGCCGAGGCAAACGGGACAGACGTTGCTGTTGGGCTCCGCTTCCCAGTAGTTGGTGGGACAGGGGCAGAAGAGCTTCGACTCGGTCTTCAGCTGCACGTGTATCTCGAAGCCTATCCTCATCCTCTCCCCTCCAGGAAGCGGGCCATTGCCACCAGCCTGTCGTCCTCGAACCAGCGCCCCATGAGCTGCATGCCCACGGGGAGCCTTCCTTCCCGGCCGAAGGGCACGTTTATGGCCGGTATGCCCGTGAGGTTGGCCAGCACCGTCAGGGCGTCGGCGGCGTACATTTTCACGGGGTCGTCGAGGCGCTCGCCAAGCCTGAAGGGCAGGAAGGGGACTGTGGGGGAGGTCAGGAAGTCCACCTCCTCGAAGAGCTTCTTTACCTCGGCTCTTAGTCCCCTGCGAAGCTTCACTCCCCTCTCGTGGAAACTCTTCTCGTAGCGCTCCATGGAGAGGTAGGTGCCCAGTATGATCCTCCGCTTCACCTCTCGGCCGAAGCCCTTGCCTCGGGCGTCTGCGATGACCTCGTAGAGGTTGCTGCCCTCGCCCCGGAGGCCGTAGGTGAGGCCGTTGTAGCGCTGCATGGCCGACGCAAACTCGGGATACATGATGAGGTAGTAGAGGGGCCAGACCTTCTCCATGGGAGGAACCCTGAGCTCCACAAGCTCCGCCCCGATACTATCAAGAACATTTAGGAAGCGCTCGAAGTGCCTTCTCACGGGCTCCTCCACACCCTCCAGAAAGCCCTCTCCCCACCCCACCCTCACGCCCTCCGGGTCAAAGGCGTCGAAGGTCTCCAGGAAGCTGAGGCTCCTCTGGACGCCCGCGTCCCGGCCGTCGGGACCGGCCATCACCTCCATGCTGAGGGCGATGCCGTCGGCGTCGGGGGAGAAAGGCCCTATCACGTCGAGGCTCATGGCCAAGTCTACCAGACCGTAGCGGGAAACGAGGTTGTATGTGGGCTTGAAGCCAAAGACACCCGTGAAGGAGGCGGGGTTCCTGATGGATCCGCCCGTGTCGCTGCCGAGGGACAGATCACTCATGCCGGCGGCCACCGCCACGGCGGATCCGGACGAAGAGCCGCCGGGCACCCTCTCTTCATCCCAGGGGTTCCGGGTGGGGCCGAAGTAGGAGGTTTCCCCCGAGGATCCGCAGGCGAACTCGTCCATGTTGGTCTTTCCAATGACGATGGCCCCCTCTCTTACTAAACGCTCCACCGCCGTCGCGCTGAAGGGAGAGACGTAGTTCTCCAACATTCTGGAGGCGCAGGTGAGCCTCATCCCCTCCACAGCGATATTATCCTTGACGGCGAGAACGAGTCCGAAGAGCAGGCCCGAGGCCCTCCCGCTCCTCACGAGCTTGTCGAGTTCTTTGGCCCGCTCCCGGGCCCCCTCCACGTCGAGGCTGATGAAGGCGTTGAGACGGGGCTCCCGCTCCTCTATCTTCTCTATAACCTCCTCCAGGTGTTCGGACGGGAGCAACTCCCCGCTTTTTAGCTCTTTCACTAACTCCCTCATAGGTTCCTAGGCACCTCCAGGTAGCGGCCTCTCTTCTTGGGGAAGACAATGGTGGGATCCTTCTCGAAGGGCTCGGGCACGTCCTTCCTCAGGGGGTTCTCCACGGGCTCCTCGTACTCCTCGGGGAAGTCGATCTCCTTCACCCGCTCGAGAAGGGAAAAGATCTCCTGTATTTGCTTGAAAAAGCGCTCCTTTTCCTCCTCGCTGAGCTTGATGCGGGCGATCTCCACCACGTGCTCAAAGTACTCCCGCTCCACGAAGGAAAAGTCCTGCGAAGGTTTTTTCAAGGTGCACGGATGAAGGCGTAGCCGTAGCTGCCGGGGCCCACGTGGACGGCGATGTCAGGACAGACGTAGGCCCTGTAAACTTCGTCGGCCCTCTCCCTGAGCAACTGCTCCAATTTATCTACCTCGGGCAGGGGCTCGGCGTACCCCACGATCACGGGCCCCTCGTGGGGTTCCAGGAGGGAGGCCAGGTGCTCGGGAACGTTCTTCCTGGCGACGCCCTTCTTCTTTATCACGCCGTCGCTCACCTCGAGTATGGGGTGCACGCCAAGGAACTCGCCAATCTTCCCCACGAACCAGGGTATGCGGCCGCTCCGGGCGAGGTACTCCATGCTACCAACACTTAAGTAGATCCGCGTCCGGGAAGCGATGTCCTTCAGCTTCTCCACGGCCTCCTGGGGAGGAACCCCCTCCTCGGCCATTAGTAAAGCTTTATAGACGACAAGGCCCTGGCCGATGGTGGCGCTCAGGGAATCCACCACGTACACTTCCTTCTTGGCCATCCGGGCCGCTATGAGGGCATTGTTGTAGGAAGCCGATAGCTTGGAGGAGACGGTGATGGCCACGACGGGCTCCTCGGCTTCTTTAAACACCCTGAGCCACTCGGCGGGGCTGGGAGCCGATGTGGTGACCCGCTTGCCCTCCTTGAGGAGCCTGATCACCTCGATGGCCTCTATCTGTGAAGAGGGAATGGCCTCGTCCTCGATGATGATGCTGACCTCCGCCACGGGGATGTCCCGGAGTTGCAACTCCGGTGGAAGCGTGTACACCGAGTCCGTGACGACGGAGAAGCTCACCATATGCGCTCCACCCTCCTATCCATTACTTCGCCGACGGCGCTGAGTGCTTCTTCTACGGCCGAGGGGTCTCCCGTGTGAACGTGGACCTTGAAGGTGTCGCCCTTGCCCACGACCACCACCGAGTCACCGAAGCGCTGGGCGATTTTCCTCAGCACCTCCTGGGAGGCACCTTTAACTAAGAAATTGGAGCAGTACAGCTCCCCCTCGTGCTTCTCCTTCTCCACCTTCACGCCCCTGACCCTCTTACCTACGAGGTCCAGGCCCACGGAGCGGGCAAAGCCCTCCAGGAAGAGGGTGAAGCCGTAGGCACCTGAATCTATGACAGGGGGCTTTCCGATGCGGGATAGGAGCTCGGGCGTCTTCTCCAGGGCCTCCACGCCCTTCCTCAGCAATCCCCTGAAGAAGTCGCTGACCGAGGAGACCCTGTGGACGAAGCGGCTGGCCCACTCGGCGGTCTCCCTCATGACCGTGAGGATGGTGCCCTCCACGGGGTTGGCCACCGCCGAGTAGGCGTAGGAGGCCCCCTTGGAAAAGGCCCGGGCCAGATCCACCAGCCCCAGCTCCTCCTTGCCGTCAACACCCTCCGCAAAGCCCCAGAAGAACTGGGAGAGGATGACGCCGGAGTTGCCCTTGGCGTGGAGCAGGGAGGCCTCGGCAATGGCCTGTGACACCGCGTTGGCCCGCCACTCGTCCAGATCCTTCACGCTCTCCCAGGTACCCAGAAGCGTGAGGTACATGTTGGTGCCCGTGTCGCCGTCGGCCACGGGGAAAACGTTGATATCGTTGAGAAACTCCTTTTCCTTCTTGAGAATGTCCACGGTCTCGCCTACAGCTCGCTTGAGATGTTCTCCGTTGATCTTCACATTCCCACCCCGAGCTCACCGCGAAGGAGCTTGTCGTGTTTTTCCTTGTACCTCAACCAGACGGGGAACTCGGCCAGCACCGCCGAGGGAAGGACGGAGATCCCCGCCACGTGGAGGGAGGGG
Organism: Candidatus Iainarchaeum sp.; assembly: GCA_013154145.1. GTDB lineage: Archaea > Iainarchaeota > Iainarchaeia > JAADDC01 > JAADDC01 > WANZ01. The sequence continues at coordinate 6,642 of JAADDC010000038.1, forward strand.
AAGGCCAGAAGCAGGGAGAGTATCATGCCGGGGGAGAAGCGGCGGGTGACGGCAGTCATGGTTCCTTGAATGGCGAGGAAGGGGAGGAGGTAGAGGGGGTTGAGGTATAGCAAAAAGCCGTAGAAGGCGGCCACACCCCTGCCACCCTTGAACTTCAGCCAAACCGGGTAGTTGTGACCGAAGATGGCCACCATGGGGGCGAGGATGGCCACGGAGGGGGCGTAGCCCAGGGCCAGGAGGTACGAAACGATTGCCTTGGAGGCGTCCACCAGTAGAACGAAGAGGGCCGCCGGAATGGCCACGTGCCAGCCTTTGTGCTTGGAGAGTATCCTTAGGGTGTTTAAAGCCCCTACGTTGCCACTACCCTCGGTCCGGGGATCCACGCCGGAGAGGGACTTCACCACTACGTAGGCCGTAGGTATGGAACCAATGAGGTAGGAGGCCACGAGCACGGGAAGCTCCACGGAAGATTCTGGACTTCCCCTTTTAAAAAGATTAACGAAGGTTC
>JAADDC010000056.1 GCA_013154145.1 Candidatus Iainarchaeum sp.
GCGATGGTGGACTTCCTGCTGCCCAAGCACGCCTTCAGGGAATACGAGGTGGAGGGGACCGTCAAGGTGGGCCTGAACATCGACGACATCCTCAACGCCCTGAAGCGGGCCAAGAGCTCCGAGGAGGTGCACCTCTCCCTCTCCGAGGATGGTTCCCGCTTCATCATCGAGCTCATAGGCAAGGCAAAGCGCCGCTTCGTCCTCCCGGTCCTGGACATCGGAGGGGCAGAACTGCCCACGCCCAAGCTGGCCTTCACGGCCACCGCCAAGGTCATCGCCGAAGTTATACAGAACGCCTTCAAGGACGCCGACGCCTTCGCGTCCCACGTCACCCTTGACGTCACCCCCGAGGCCTTCATCATCAAGGCCTCCGGCACCAAGGGCGAGTACGTCCTCGAGCTTCGGAAGGACGTCCACGATGCCCTGCTGGACCTCACCGTGAGCGAGCCCGCCAGGGCCTCCTATCCCCTGGACTACCTCCAGGACATGGTGTCCGAGGTGAGCAAGTCGGCGGCGGTGACCATATCCCTGAAGACGGACGCGCCCCTGAAACTCGGCTACAACATCGGGGACGCCTCCTTCGTTTACTACCTGGCCCCCAGGATAGAGTGATAGCATGGAGCTGCTCCGGGTGAGCCCCCGGAATCCCCGGGCCTGGAAGAGCGTCGTGGACACCCTCTCCACCTTCCTCTCGGAGGGGGTCTTCCACTTCACGGAGAGGGGCGTCTGGCTGCAAGCCCTGGACCCCTCCATGATTGTCTACGTCTCCATGGAGGCTCCCCGGAGCTTCTTCAGCGAGTACGAGCTGAACCACCCGGAGGTGAGGGTGCCCGTCTCCCTGGTGGACTTCCAGAAGATACTGGGGAGGCTGTCCCCCGGCGACTCCCTCACCCTCTCCTTCTCCTCCACGAACCTCTACGTCATCATGGAGGGCTCGGGCATACGCAAGGAGTTCGTGCTACCTGCCCTCGACGTGAGAGAGAGCCTCACGCCCGTGACGCTCCCCGAAGGATTATCCCTGATAGAGCTGCCTGTCTCCTATCTCCGGGACGCCCTCAAGAACGCCTCCATCGTTGCCCGCCACGTCACCCTCAAGACGTCGCCGTCGGGACTCCTGGTGGAGGCCCGGGAGGGAACGAACGTCTCAAGGACATTGATAGCCCCCTCTCCGGCCGTGAAGATCGCCTCCGACCGCGAGTCGGTCTCCACCTACTCCATCGAGTACCTCCAGAACATCCTCAAGGGAGCGGAGGACCGTGTGAGCCTCGAGTACGCTACGGACGCCCCCGTGAGGATAAAGTACAGCAACGAGGGCATACAGGTGACCTTTGTCCTGGCTCCCCTAATCCTATAACGCCTTTTCATCTTCTATCTTGGATGGACCCGTACCGATTCGTCCCCTACCTCGCCATCTTAGAAAGGCGGAGGGACCTTCTGCCCAAGGATCTGAACTCCCTCCCCGGGGAACTTCTCGAGGAGGCGGTGAAGCATCTCCGGGACATCCTCTACTCCAAGAATCCTTCCCTGTCTCCCGTGGGCCCCTCCCTCTTCTTCGTGGAGGCAAACCTCGTGGCCTTTTCGCCCTCGAGAAAGGTCTGGGAGCGCTTCGCCCTCCACTACGCGAAGCTCGCCCTCGGGCTCGTCGACAGGGTTCATCACTATCGGGTGAGGGATCCGCTCCCTGTGGCCGAGTTCCTCTCCATCGAGCGGCCCTTCCCGGAGTTAAGGCTGTACCACCTCCCCGTCGAGAGGGGCAGGGTATTTCTGGGAGAGAGGAAGAAACTTCTGGCTGTCTCCCTCCTTTACAACGATATCCTCCGCTGGATAGAGGAGAAGGTTCGCTCCATCGTACTCAGCGGCGCCCTCGACCACCTGAAGGACCACGCCCAGAGGGCTCTCCAGCCCCCCTTCAGGAAGAGAAGGGGTTATCCCCATATCCAGAGAATACTTGAGGCCGTGGGCATCCCCGACGGCCGCAAGCGCATACTCTTCTACTGGCTCATCCCCTACTGGGTAAGCGTGGAAGGGAAAACGCCCGAGGAGGTCCTGGACCTGGCCAACGAGTGGCTGTCCCGGCAGGCCGGCGGCAAGATATATTTCTCCTGGATACTCTCGGAGGCGGAGAACGTCCGTAGCAAGGGCATAAAGCCTTGGAGCCTCCAGAAGGTCGAGAGGATTGACCCGGAGCTTGTGAAGATGCTCAGGGGGATGGGAATATTATAGAGAGGTTGCTCAGGGACTCCGTGAGGAGCTACTATCGCTCGAGGAGGATAGAGGGGCCTCCGGAGATAGAGAAGAGGGAATTTGGTTACTCCCTGACCCCCTTTAGAAAGATAGAGACACGTCACAGGGCCTTTTCCAGCGAGGAGGAGCTCAACCGCTTCCTCAGGGAGAGTGCCCCCTTTTACATATCTTACTCCGTGGGATACTTTAAGTTCCCCCGGGCCACCCCCATGGAGAACAAAGTATTGTTAGGTAGTGACCTGGTCTTCGAGTTTGACGTGGACGAGCTGGGCCTGAAGTCCGAGAGGGACGTCTGGGTCTGTGATCACTGTGGGGAGGCAGGCTACGGCTGGAGGGAGAGGTGCCCCAAGTGTGGATCCCCCGTCCGGGTGGAGATATTTCCCGATGAAAAGAGGGAGGAGCGCCTCAAGTCCATGGTGAGCTCCCTCATCGAGGAGTTCTTCCTCGGGGATTTAGGCGTCTCCGAGGACGAGATCAGCGTCAACTTCTCGGGCAACCGCGGATACCACATCCACGTGCGCTCGAAGGACTTCTACCCTCTCGATAAAAAGGCCCGCATAGAGCTGGCCGAGTACGTGACGGGCCAGTCCATAGACCCCTCCTACCTCTTCGGGGAGGCGGGCAGCTGCGGCAGAAACGTCCCCTTCCTCTGCGTCAAGGGACCCAAGCCCTCGGATGCCGGCTGGCCCGGCCGGGTGGCCAGGGCCGTGGTGAGAGTGTTAAGGGAAAAGGACAGGGGACTGCTTCTCCAGATCCTCGACGAGAAGAAGGTGGACGTACTACTCTCCAACGCCCAGCTCTACGCTTCCCTCATCTCCAGGGGTCTCTGGCCCGGGACGTCCCTCTTTCCTCTGTCTACGTGGGTGGAGATCGCCCGGAGGCTGGCCCCCCTGGGAGGATATACTATCGACACCAACACCACCGTGGACATACATCGATTGATCCGTCTGCCTGACACCATACACGGCACGACGGGCCTCGTGGCCATGAGGGTGAAGAAGCTTGACGGATTCAATCCCTACAGGGAGGCGGTGGTGCTCCCCTCCAAGGAGATCTCCGTGAAGGTGAAGATAGCCCCCGAGTTTGAGCTGGGCAAGAAGAGCTTCGGTCCCTTCAGGGATGAGGAAGTCCAGTTACCCCTTTATGTTGCTTACTTCCTTATTGGTAGGGGAGTGGCAGAATGGTCATTGACTTCCAGAGGGTGAAGGACGTCCACCTGGCCGAGAAGAGCGACACGGGCCTCACGAAAATAGAGAGCGACTTCTACGAGCAACTGAGATCCTTCATCGAGGAGGAGAGGGAGAAGCTGAGGCAGAAAATGGAGGCCAGCGGCGTGGGCCTTGACCCCGAGAACCTCTTCACCTACAGGAACCTCATCATATTGGCCAAGCAGATCATCGCCATGCGGGCCGAGAAGATCGTCAGGATGGCCGTGGCCGACGCCTTCACGGGCAAGGACTCCATCCTCGACAACGCCGTCGACTGGGAGAGGGAGCTCTACTGGGACGTGCGGAGGAAGGTGGAGGCGGTGATCTCGAGGGTCGTGGGCGAGGGCGGAGGAAGCGCTTTTAACCTTGTTCATGTGAGGATACTAACGGACATACCCGTCTTCGTGGGCCCGGACCTCAGGGAGTACGGCCCCTTCAGGGCGGGTGAGGAGGTGCCCCTCCCCAAGGAGGTGGCGGATGTACTGGTGAAGAAAGGGCAGGCGGAGGTGATACGATGACGGTGACGCCCAAGATACCCGTTCCCCGCTCCCGCTTCGTGCGGGTGAAGTGCCCCAAGTGTGGAGCCGTCCAGATCGTCTTTAACAAGGCGGCAACCGTCGTGAAGTGCCTCTCCTGTGGAGAGGTGCTGGCTGAGCCCACCGGTGGCAAGGCCAAGATCTACGGGGAGATCGTGGAGGTGCTCACTTGAAGGCGCCGGAGCTCAACGACTACGTGGTGGTGAAGATCACGCAGGTGATGCAGTACGGCGCCTACGCGGAGCTTGAAGAGTACCCGGGCTGGAAGGGCTTCATCCACATCTCGGAGGTGGCCTCCCACTGGGTGAAGAACATACGTAGCTACGTGAAGGAGGGGCAGGTACGCGTCGCCAAGGTCATAAGGGTGTACCCCGACAAGAAGTCCGTGGACCTCTCCCTCAAGCGCGTCTCCAACGCCATAGCAAAGAGGAAGATGGAGTCCCTGAGGAGGGCAAAGAGGGGCAAGTACCTCCTGGAGATCGCTGCCAAGCAGATTGGCCGTTCCCCGGAGGAGGTTATCGAAAAGCTTGAGGCGGAGTTCGGCGACGTCTTCGGGGCCTTCGAGAGCGCCGCCATCTATGGCGAGAAGGCCCTGGAGGGGGTGGACATCCCCGCCGAGTGGAAGAAGGCCATAGCGGAGGTGGCCTCCAAGTACATCGAGGTGCCCAAGAAGAAGGTCATGGCCCAGATGGAGATCGTCGTTCCGGGCCCCTACGGCGCGAAGATCATCCGTGAGGCCCTGTTATCCATTTACGACAAGATCGCCTCCCATCCCCACGCGGAGGCGAGGGTCTACGTGGCGGGCGTACCCCGCTACAACGTGGAGGTGACCTCCTACGACTACAAGACGGCCGAGGGCCTCATCCGGGAAGCCTGTGACAGCGTGGTGGAGCAGATAAGGAGGGCTGGCGGCGAGGCCAGCTGGGAGAAGGTGAAGCTATGAGGTTCCTCCTGAGGAAGTGCCCCAAGTGCGGTACCTACACCTTCAAGGAAGTCTGTCCCAAGTGTGGAGAAAAAACGGTATCGGCACATCCGCCCCGCTACTCTCCGGAGGATAAATACGCCAAGTACAGGCGCCTGGCAAAGATAAGGTGGGGGTTGGTGGATGTTCAGGCTGAAGGAAGTGAAGCACGTAGAGGCTGAGGTCCTGGTGACCGGACTTCCGGGCTTTGGCCGCGTGGGTCACGTGGCCGCCAACTACATCGTGGACAAGCTCGGCCTCGAGCCCTTTGCCACCCTCCACTCCCACTACTTCCCCCACATGGTCATCGTGGACGACAAGGGCGTCATCCGGATGCTCAACAACGTCTTCTTCTACGTGGAGGCCGAGAAGCCCTTCATACTTCTCACGGGCGACGTCCAGCCGTCCATCGCCCCCAATGCCTCTCCAGAACCCCAGCACAAGTACGCGGAGTTCGTTCTGGACTTCGCCGTCAACCACGGCGTGAAGGAGATATACACGATGGCTGGCATCGACATCGGCCCCAACCGCTTTACCAAGGGCACTGGCGTGGTCTGCGCCGGCACGGACGAGGAAACGGTGAAGAAGTTAACCTCTCTGGGCTGTGAGGTGGACAGGGGCGGCTCCATATCGGGCATCGCGGGGCTCCTCCTCGGCTACGCCCAGGAGGCCGGCCTGAAGGGTGGTTGTATCATGGGGAAGACCAGCGGCCAGATGACGGCCCACGGCGACCCCGGCGCCGCCGCAGAGGTCCTGAAGGTGCTCCAGAAACTCCTTGGCTTCGAGATCGACGTGAAGGAGCTCGAGGAGGCAAACAAGGAGATCGAGAAGGTCGTGAGGGGACTTATGACGCCGCCGCCCCAGCCCAAGGAGGAGCGCCCCGAGAAGCTGGACTACATTATATAGACCGGGCCGCGTAGATGACCACGGGCGGCAATATTATCAGGGAAAGGTAGTAGAGGGGTGTCAGGAACTCCGCCGGTATCAGGCCCCTCCTCACTATTTCCAGGAAAAGGGTTCCCAGTAGCACGAAGGTGACGAAGACCAGCAGGGCCACCTTGGGACTTCTTCTGGCCTCGAAGAGGACGGCGGCCACGTAGACGGCTGTGTTGGAGATCTCCTGCAACCCCAGAAACCGGAGAAGTGCTCCCAGCAAAAGCCCGACGGTTCCGGCGACGGCCCCCTCCTTCAGGGCGTCGTCGATGCCGTAGACGTCGCCCCTCTCCTTCAGCTCCCACGATATCCTCAGGAGTACGGCCACAAGGGCCGACACGATGAAGTAGGATATGAGTGTGCCGGCCACCACCTCCACGGGTCCCAGGGAGGGGTTGATGGCCGCCACGTCGGCGAAGTACTTCAGCATCTCTTCCCCCACGAAGGGCTCGAGAACGACGAAGATGAAGGAGCCCACGAAGAGCAGGAATAGCGTGGTGACGAAGCTGACCAGCATCAGCGTGCCAAGCATCGTTCAACCACCTCGTTGGCCTCGTAGGGACTCACGATCTCTCCACAGACAAGTATGAAGGGCGGCTCTCCCCCTATGGCCTCCACGAAGGGATCGTTTACCTCGGGGGAGGCCACGAAGACCAAAAGGTTGTACTCCTCCCGGAGGGCGTCGACGGCGTAGCCGGCGTTGAGGTCTCCGGGCTCGTAAACGTAGAGGGCCGGGAGCTCTGCCCCTCCGCAGCTGCGGTATAAATAGTCCGCCGCGAGGTAGGCCCTCACGTTGAGGGAGGTGTAGCGGGAAAGGAGATCCTCTGGGATGTCTGCCACCTCCAGGCGCGGCGGCAGCAGCTCGATCATCCTCGAGATCTCCGTGAGCAGGGGCTGGAAATTGCTGCTCACCACCCTGCAGGCGAGGTTCTCGTCGTCGGCCAGAGCCAAGAGGTAGAGGTAGGAGATGGCCTGGGACAGGTCCTTCTCCAGGTAGTTCACCTTCTGCTCCAGCTGGAAGGTCTTGAGCTGCAGGGGTGCCGTGATGTCGAAGGCCGTCATGGAGCCCAGGTAGGCACCCGTGAGAACGCCGGCCAGGTAGAGGAACAGGGCCGAGACCAAGAA
>JAADDC010000063.1 GCA_013154145.1 Candidatus Iainarchaeum sp.
GTCCGAGTTGTTAACGAGGATGACGCGCCACGTAAAGGGCGTCGTGAGGCTTGCCTGGACGACCCTCGGCGGAGGAGCGGTCTTTGGCGGCATCAGGTCCTCTTCGTAGGAGTAGAGGAGTTCCTGAGTGCTGGTGTAGACCAGCAGACCGAGACCCATGACGATGAGTGTCAGGAGCAGTACCGAGAGGATCTCGCTGACGCCCCGCACGGTAAGTAAATACCTTTATCGCTTAAATTTGTTGTAGCAGCTCGTAGGCCCGGCGGACTATGGCCCTCACCTTGCCACGTTTATTCAAGCCCCCCAGCTCCATGGCCACCTTCCTTATGCTCCCGGTCTCCACGAGGCGTTGCAGTATCTTTCTCGCCTCCGGATCGTCGGCGAAGAGATTTTTCTCCAGGGCGAGGCGGGCGATCTCCCGGGGGGATAGCTTCCCGTAGAAGCGCCGCTCCACCTCGAAGGGCTCGGGGAAAACCTCCTCCACCTCGAAGTGGACCACGTAGAGGGGGACGTCCTTCTTTCCGTAGATGCGGTCCAGCTCCCTCTTGAGTTCCTCGTAGTCCATGCCCTCCAGCCGGGCGTGTTCCTCCCCTATCTCGCTCTTTCTTAGCTTCTCTATCTTTGTCACCCGGCCGATGGCCCAGACCTTGCCCCCCGAGTGTATGAAGAAGCGGTCGCCCTCCCTCAGGCGGGTCCGCCTCCTTATGGTGATGCGCTTCCTCCCGGAAAGCACCAGGGGCAGGTACTTCTCCTTGAGCATCAGGTACCTCCGGACCTCCACGGGAAACTCTATCCTCAAGGGCTTTATAACCTTCTTCCTTTCTCATTCCGTGAAGCTCAGGGTAAGGGTTCTTGACCTGGACGCCGAGAAGTACGTGGCGGTTCTCAACGAGAGGACGGCCAAGCGTATCGGTGAAGGACCGGACGGAAGGGTGGAGATCGTAAAGGACGGAAAGAAGGTCGTGGCCATACTGAACACCGCCAAGCGATCGGTGAAGGAAGACGAGGTTGGCGTGCTCCTGGACGTGGCCGAAGTCTTGAACCTGAAGGACGGCGACGTGGTGGAGGTCTTCCCTGAGGAGCCCCCCAGAAGCATAGAGGCCATAAGGAAGAAGATCTTCGGTGAGAAGCTCAGCAAGGAGGAGATCGAAGCCATAATAGGCGACGTGGTGGAGGGGGCCCTGTTCCCCGCGGAGGCCTCCGCCTTCATCGTGGCGGCCCAGATCAACGGCCTCGACGAGGACGAGACCGTTTACCTCACGGAGGCCATAGCAAATTCGGGGCAGCGAATAGACTTTGACGGCGTGGTTGTGGACAAGCACAGCATAGGAGGGGTCCCGGGCAACCGCATCACCTTCTTCTTTGTTCCAATAATGGCTTCCCTCGGCTTCAAGGTTCCCAAGACCTCCTCACGGGCCATAACGTCGCCGTCGGGGACGGCGGACACCATGGAGGTGGTGGCGAGGGTTGATCTCAGTGCCGAGGAGATCAAGGAGATCGTCGAGAGGGTGGGGGGCGTCATCGCCTGGGGAGGAGGGGCCAACATCGCCTCCGCCGACGACAGGCTCATACAGATACGCCGCCCCCTGCGATTAGATCCTCTCGGGATGGTCCTCGCCTCCGTGATGGCCAAGAAGTTGGCGGTCTCGTCCAAGTACGTGGTCCTTGATCTGCCTGTCGGTCCCGAGGCCAAGCTCAGGTCCTTCTCCGAGGCCCGGGACTGGGAAAGGAGGTTCAAGGAGCTGGGGGAGCGGCTGGGCATCAAGGTCATAGGCTTCGTCTCCAACGGCATACAGCCCATCGGCAGGGGCATAGGACCAGCCTTAGAGATGAGGGACGTTCTGATGACCTACACCGGAGAGGGATCGAAGGATCTACTGGAAAAGGGCGTGGAGATAACGGCGAGGCTGCTCTCCGTCCTGAAGAAGGTTCCCATCAGCAGGGCCAGGAAGATGGCTATGGACGAAGTCAGGAGCGGGAGGGCCGAGGCAAAGCTCAGGGAGATCATAGAGGCCCAGGGAGGGGATCCGGAAGTACGACCGGAGGACATAGAGGTGGGGAGGTATCAGGAGGAGGTGATCTCTCCCGCCGACGGGAAGGTCAGCTACATTTCCATCCAGAGGATCGCGGCCATAGCCCGCTACGCCGGGGCCCCCGTGGACAAGGGGGCCGGCATATGGATGAACGTGAAGATCGGAGATAGGGTGAAGAGGGGTGACGTGCTCTTTACCCTATTCTCCTCTTCCAAGCGGAAGCTGAAAGCCGCCCTGGAAGTGGAGAACCCCGTGAGGGTGCAGTGATTTTTATAGGGGAGGGCTTATTATTACGTGGCCCTGCTGATTTCCTCCCCCCAGGAGTTGAGGAAGGTCGTGGACGAGGAGATCGCCCCGGAGCTCTACGAGTACGTCCGGATGGGCGGCATACTGAGGGTGGAGGGAAGGGGAGAAGAGCTGAGGGTCATCTACCCCAGCAGGGAAATGATAAGGAAGCGGTTGAACGAGCTGAAGGAAAGGGAGAAGACCATCATCGCCGAGATGTCCAAGCTCAGGAGATTGGAGAAGAGGGGGAGCCCCCTGGACTTACTGAGAATAAAGCACCGGATACTTCTCTTGGTGGACAAGGACTACAGGGAGCTGGCGGAGCTGGTGGACGCCGAGAGGCTTTTGAGTGATAAGAGGGGGAGGAAGATTGTGGAGGAGCTCCAGAGGAGCAAAGAATACCGGGAACGGATCCGGGAAACCCTCAGGGAGAGCCCCGTTTATAGGAATCGCCGCTTCGGGGAATTCGTGGAGAAGGTGGAGGAAGTAAAAGGTAAGTTGCTGGGTGAGAGGTACAGGAAGCTTGAGGAGTCGCTGGAGAGGGTCAGGAAGGAGATGGAGGTTCTCCGGAGGCTGCAGAGGTGGGTGAAGGGGTAGTGGACCCGGCGAGGCTCGTTCTCGAGAGGAATCGCTACGAGGACTTCAACCCGGTTCAGAAGGAAGCTTTGAAGGCTGGTGTCACCGAGGGCGTCAACCTCGTTGTGGCGTCCCCCACCGCCTCGGGCAAGACCACCATAGCGGAGCTGGCCATGGTTGCCTCGATCCTCCGGGGGAAGAAGGCCGTCTACACCTCCCCCCTCAGGGCCCTGGCCGCCGAGCACTACAGGGAGTTCGCCCGGAAGTACCCAGAGTTCAGGGTGGCCCTCTCCATAGGCGACTACGACTCCAAGGACGCACACCTCAAGCACTATGACGCCATCTTCACCACCTACGAGAAGCTGGACTCGCTCATAAGACACAGGGCGCCATGGCTGCCGGACGTGGGAGTACTTGTCGTCGACGAGGTGCACAGCATCGACTCGGACAGGGGGCCCACCCTGGAAGTGTTGCTCACCCGCATGAAGTCCTTTGATATCCAAATAGTGGCCCTCTCGGCCACCATCCCCAACGCCGAGGAGATAGCCGGCTGGCTGAGGGCAAAGCTCGTGGTCTCCAACTGGCGGCCCGTGGAGCTCGTAGAAGGTGTCTACTACGATGGCGTCGTGAGGTTCAACAACGGCGAAGAGCTCCGTTTCTCCAGCGAAGAGGAAATCATAGAAGACGCCCTAAAGAGGGGGAAGGGCGTGCTCATCTTCGCCCCCACGAGGCGCTCTGCCATGGCCACCGCCAGAAAACTCAGGGAGATAACCAAGAAGTACGTGAGGGGGAGAACTCCCCTGAGGAGCCTCGCGGAGAGGGTGCTGAACGCCCTGGAATCCCCCACGGCACAGTGTAAAGAGCTGGCCGAGGACATACTCCACGGCGTTGCCTTCCACCACGCGGGTCTCGTCCAGAAGCAGAGGGAGGTGGTGGAGGAGGGCTTCAGAAGCGGAAAGATAAAGGTGGTGGTGGCCACGCCCACGCTGGCCGCCGGCGTCAACCTGCCGGCCTTCCGGGTCATCATCACTTCGTTGAGGAGGAGCGAGGGCTTTTACAGCAGGGAGATCCCCGTGAGGGAGTACAAGCAGATGGCGGGGAGGGCCGGCCGGCCCCGGTACGACGAGAGGGGCGAGGCCATCATCATAGCCCGCACGCCCAAGGACGCCGAGCACTACTTTGAGAAGTACGTGATGGGGGAGCCCGAAGAAGTTTATTCCCGCCTGTCCTCCTACAGGGCCATACGGTTCCACACGCTGGGGCTCATAGCGGACCGAACTGTGAGAAATCGCGACGCCCTCCTGGACTTCTTCGCCAGCAGCTTCTTCTTCTATCAAAGCAAGGACGTGGACAGGCTCGAGGAGCTCCTCTCGTCGGCGGTCCTCGAGCTGGAGCTCTGGGAGATGATCAAGGACTTCGAGCCCACGAGGCTGGGGAGCCGCGTGGCCTCCCTCTACATTGATCCCGAGACGGGGAGGATGTTCTACGATTTCTCCCGGAGGCCAAAGCTCGGCGAAGTGCCCGTGCTCTTCCTCATTGCCTCCTCCGTGGAGCTTTATCCGTACCTGCCGGTGTCGAGGAAGGAGGAGATGGAACTCCTGATGATGGCCGAGGAGATGAAGGAGGAGCTCCCCGTGGACTTCGAGGAGGCCCTCAACGACATACACTTCCTCAACAGGTTCAAGCTGGCACTTTTACTATCCAAGTGGGTGAACGAGGCGGACGAGGACGAGATACTGAAGGAGTTCGGGGTCTCGCCGGGGCAGCTGAGGGGTATCATTTCCATTGCCGAGTGGCTGGCCCACTCCCTGGGGGAGATCGCCAAGGTGGCGGGCAGCGGAGCCGTCTCCGTGTACGCCAAGAAGATGGAGGCGCGGATACGGCACGGCGTCAAGGAAGAGCTGCTCCCGCTGGTAGAATTGAAGGGCATTGGGAGAAAGAGGGCCCGAAAGCTCTTCAACGCTGGCTTCACTTCCCCGGAGAAGATAAAGAGGGCCGACCCCGTGGAGCTGGCCAAACTCCTGGGACCCAAGGTAGCCCTTAATATTCTCAAGCAACTTAAGGTTAAGGTGGGGGACGAGGTGAAGGAGAGGATAAGGAAGGTGTCCCCCGCCGAGCAGACGACCCTGGAGGTGTTCATGGGTGGAGCCCCTGGAGATACTGAGGAGTGACGAGGAGAGGAGGGCCATCATAGGCAGGAAGAAGAGCCTGTTCAGGAAGAATGGCTTCAAGACGGCTTTATATATCGGAAAGATCGAGGAGGAGGGCCCCCTCTACGGCTACGACCTCTACATGGATGCGCTGCTTCCCCACGTGGTCTTCGTGGCCGGTGCCCGCGGCAGCGGAAAGAGCTACACGCTGGGCGTCATAGCCGAGGAACTGGCCGAGAAGAACCCCTATGTGGGCGTCCTCATCATCGATCCCATCGGCATCTTCTGGTCCATGAAGCTGCCGAACAGGCAGGAGGAGGAGATCGAGAAGCTGGCCGAGTGGGGCCTGACGCCAAAGGGATACGACAACGTGGAGGTCTACGTGCCCAAGGGCATGGCAGACCGCATACCGCCCGAAACCTACGACAAGGTCTTCTCCCTGAAGCCCTCCATGCTCACCACCGACGACTGGGTGTTGACCTTCGGATTGGATCGATTTTCCCCGGCGGGACTGCTCCTGGACAAGGTCCTGGAGATCGTAAGGGAAAAAAGGGGAGACGACTACGGCCTTGAGGATATCATAGAAGTTTTGGAAAACGAGGAGGAGCTACTGGACAAGGAGAAGGGCTTCAAGAAGGAGACCGTGAGGGCCCTGCTCTCCCGCTTCTACGCCGCCCGCAACTGGGGCATCTTCGACAGGGAGGGAACGCCCCTCTCGGAGATCATCCAGAAGGGGAAGGTGAGCATACTGGACATCTCCTTCCTGGAGGAGAGTGTGGGGGCCCTGGTCATCGGCATCATGGCCCGGAGGATACTCCAGGCCCGGAAGCTCATCACCCGCTCCGTGGCGGCGGAGCTCCTGAAGCTCTCGGAGAGGGAGAAGCGGGAGGTGGACATCCCGCCCACCTGGCTCATCATCGACGAGGCCCACACCCTCATCCCGGCGGGATCCCGGAAGACCGCCGCCACGGACCCCCTCATTGAGTACGTGAAGCAGGGCAGGAGGCCCGGCTGCTCCCTGGTCTTTGCCACGCAACAACCCTCTGCCATAGACAGCAGGGTCCTCTCCCAGCTGGACATACTCATCGTCCACAAGCTGGTCTTCGGCGAGGACGTGAAGGCCGTGGAGAAGAGGATGCCCACGATACTGCCCAAGGAGTACAGCGGCGTGAGGATGAGGAGGTTGCCCGTAGGCGTGGCCATCATAGGAGACAGGGAGGACTCCACTTCCCGGGCCTTCCTGGCGCGGATACGTCCCCGGAGGAGCCAGCACGAGGGCCGGGAAGTGGCCGTTGACGAGAAGGTTAGCGTGGAGGTCCCCGAAGAAGGGGAGGAGGTGGAAGAGGTGAAGAAGGAAAGGAAGGAGGAGAAGCTGAGGCGTTCCTTCGTGGTGAACGTCACGGAGGACAGGGCCAGGAAGATCATGGCCAGTCACGGCAGCTCCTTCTTGAGGAGGATACTGGGGGGCGGAGGCAACGTAGTAGATCTAAAATTGAAGTTCGTTCCCGTCTGGGAGGTGACCTTCGCCTACTACAATGCCCCCAGGGGATCCAGCAAGCGGGTGGCCTACATCGACGGCTACGAGGGGGAGTTCATCCACTACAAGGACGGGAAGATCGTCTTCTCCAAGGGGCTGAAGTACCTCTACAAGCTCTCCCGGAACCAGAGGAAGTTGCTCCTTTTCCTGAAGACCCACCCGGGCTCCACGCTCTCCGAGATCGTGGCCCGGGCCAAGGTGCCCGCCGCGGTGGTAGAAAAGGAGCTGGAGCTCCTGAAGCAGGCAGGGCTGGTCAAGGAGGAAGACGGCCGCTACTACACGCCCCTGGAGATCGAGCTACCCCTCTCCCCCGAGCACTCCCTCATACCCTCCATGAAGGAACTGCTGGTGACCGAGACGAGGATAGAGGACGAGGAGATACTGCCCTACAACTTCAAGGAGGACCGGGTGGCCGAGATACTGCGCTCCATATGGCCCGGCGTAGTCCCCCGGGAGGTGGAGCCCATCTACAGGCCCGTCTGGGTGGGGATAGTCCTCAGGGGAGGGAAGAAGTACAAGGTCATCGTGGACGCCATCAGCGGCGTGGTGGAAAAGGAGATCCCACTGGTGGAAGCATGAGGGAGTTCAACTACGTGGAGTTACTGCCCCGCCGGGGAGTGATAGCCGTCCTGGGCAAGGACGTGGAAGAAAAAATAATGAGGGCCGCTGCCTACGCCCGCGAGGAAGGCAAGAAGTTAAAGGTCGTTCCCCTGAACCCGAGGCAGGCAGAGCTCGCCCAGAGGCTGAACATCCCCACCGTCCACGGCTACCCGGACTACTTCTACGTGCTGCTGGACTTCGAGCCCATGGAGAACCTCTTCACCGTGGGCAACTGCGACTGTCCCATGCTCCTGAGGCTCTACGAGATGGGGGCCGAGAAGACGGTGGTGCTGCTGAGGAGAAAGTACCACACGGTCTCCGTGGAGTACAGCACGTACCTCTCTCATCTCATCGAGCCCATTATTTCCCTCTACGGGGAGATCGTGGCCCGCAGGGAAAACCCCTTTGGCCATAGGGTGGTGGACATCGTCCCCATCGAGGAAGATCCGGAAGAATTGAGGAGGTTGCTCAAGGAGGTTCCCGGGGTCGTGGAGGTGGGGATACTGCCCATAATCCCCTACCGCAAGATCGTCCTCAAAAGCTCCCGGTGAGAGGAGCAGGGTATCTGCTCGAAGAAGCGGAGCTCCCCGTCGAAGAGGGCGTAGCGGACACCGTCCCTGTAGTAGCCTCCAGTATCATGGCAGTGGCCGAAGAGCACCGCCACCCTTCGATACAGTCCCCTTCGCTTTCCCCGGAGCTCGTGGGGCGAGTGTCCCTTGAGGAGGAATAGATCCCTTTCCTCCAGGGCTTTTTCAACGGCGGATAGCTTCCAGAGGGATGGGTTATCCACGCTGACACCACGGAGTGATGTGGAGAACGGGTCCGAGTCGCTCCAGACGATCTGGAACTCCAGGGAGGGGGTGACCTCCACGCGGGGCAGCGAGCGGATCACATTTGACGGCAGGAAGCCGTGGACGGCCAGCAGGGGAGGAGCGTAGTAGATCACGGGGAGCAGCTCGTGGAGACGCTCGTAAAGGAGCAACTCAGAGGGGGTCAGGAACCTCACCACGTCGTAGGGATAGACAGGGCCCACGTATCGCGGCGACGAGGGGCTTCCCACCTCGTGGTTCCCCCTGAGAAGTATAGCTCCCTCCAGGAAGAGCTCCAAGACCCCCTGAATGGTTTCCCGTTGGTGAATCCCCCTGTCGGCGTAGTCGCCGAGAAATATCACCCTGTGGCCCGTTTCCAGGAGCTCCCGGGCGAGGGGGATCACGGAGGGGTCGCCGTGGAGGTCCCCCACGAAGAATGAAGGAGCGGAGGATTCCACCACGAGCTTGGGGAGCTTCCTTGCCTTCTCTATGGCCTCCAGGAGTAGGTCCTCCACGAAGGAGAATGAGGGGAAGAGCTTATACGTTTACGAGCTCCACCTTCTTCATCCGCTTGTCGATGACGAAGTACGTGTAGTGGCCGCAGACAGAGCAGCGGGCCAGGAAGGTGGGCTTCTTGTTTTGCTTGTAGACGGTGGTGGTCTTGTGGGCCTTGATCTTGTTGGCGCCGTAGCCCTTGAGCTTGTACTTCCTCTTGACCCTCTCACCCCAGGCGAGGCCCCTCGTCTGCCTGCGCTTGAACTCCTTGAGGGTGTGCTCCGTGTGGCGGCCGCAGTGCTTGCAGTAGAGCTTGATCTTCTTGGGGAGTTTCATGGGATCACCGCATAAGCTTTTGCCCTCGGAATCTTTTAAAGGCTTCTCCTCACGACGGCCAGCAGCTTCGCCGGGTCCACGTTGAGGTCCACGATGCGCGTGTTCCCCCTGAAACCCTTGCCCGCCGTCTTCACACTGATGATTCCGTAGGTTTCCAGCTCGTTGAGGTACTCGCGGAACTGCCTGTCGCTGACGGGCGTGAGGACGTGGTCTTCCGCCACCTTTCTGTAGTAAGAATAGAGGAGACCCGACGTGACCACCTTCTCCCCTCCGAAGCTGGACACCCCCTTCTTGCCCAGCTTAAGAGAAGCAAGGGCCATGAGGACGGCCCTGTGCTGTTCTGGCAAGGAAGCCACCATCTCGTAGACGATCTCCTCCTCTACCAGCTGCCTTGCCCTCTCCACGTGCTCCCTCTCCACCCGCGGGGCGCCCTCCTCCTCGGCGATGTCCCCGGCCCGGAGCAGTAATTGCAGGGCGTAGCGGGCGTCCCCCGAGTGCTTGGCGGCAAGGGCGGCTGCCAGGGATATGGCCTCCGGGGCCACGGCCCCCTCCTTGAAGGCCTCCTGGGCCCTCTGCTCGAGGATGATTCTCAGCTGCTCCGCGTTGTAGGGCGGAAAAACCAACTCCACCTCGCAGAGGGTGCTACGGGTCCGGGCGTCCAGCTGCTCCTTGAAGGTGGGGTTGTTGGATATGCCGATGATGGATATGGAGCCCCTCTCCAGCTCGTCGTTGGCCCGGTTTAAACGATATATGAGGTCCCTGAGCCGCTTGATCATGTCGATCTCGTCCAGGGCCACCACCAGCCTCAATCCCCTCCCGTCGATGAGCTCCAGGAGTTTGTCGTAGACGGCGGAGGTGGAGTAGCCTATGAGGTCCCGGGAGGGATCCAGGTGGCGGACCAGCTTCAGGAGCACCGAGTGCTCGCTCTCCCTCATGCCGTTGACGTATATGCCCATGGCAGGGATGTTGTGGGAGCGGGCGTAGTCGTTGAGGTCAGAGAGGACTTTCTTGGTGACTGCCGTCTTTCCCGTGCCCGTTTTGCCATAGATGAACACGTTCTCTGGTTTCCTGCCCGAGAGAACGGGCGCTATTTTCTGGGAAAGCTCCCGGATCTCCTCCTCCCTGAAGGGCAGCTCGGAGGGCAGGTAGTGGGGCGAGAGGACGTCCCTGTTCTTGAAGAGCCTGTACTCCTTCACCACCTCTTCAAAGACGTTGCCCATAATACCCACTCCTATTAAAATCCTGCGGGATAACAGTTTATAGAGGTGCATCAGTGAGGTGATAAGTGATGGGGCTCCTGGACGCCATATTCGGAAGGAAGAGGGAAGAGATTGAGCTGGACGAGTTTCTGGCATCCCTCGAAGAGGGCGAAGAAATCCTCGAAGAGGCCAAGATGTACGTGAAGCCCATGCAGCTGCTCTCCCAGAAGGATTACGACGTGGTGATCTCCGAGCTGGAGAAGGGCAACATCGTACTGCTGAACATACGCCCCATGGCCTCCCGGAACATGATGATGGTGAAGGAGGTCGTGGGCAAGATCAAGGACTACGTCCTGGAGCACGGCGGGGACATCGCCAGGATCACGGAGTATTACGTTCTCGTGACCCCGCCTGGGGTAAAAATCGTGAAGCGTAGATCCCGATGAAGCTGGCCTACCCAGCTCCCACCCTCTCCATTGGCCTTGACACACTTTCAAAGGTAGTGGCCGATGTACTCAGGAAGAAGCACTGGCACCGCTTCAAGGAGGGCACCGTCAAGCTCGTTTACATTCCCGTCTACGTTTTCACCTACGAGGTGTTTCTGGAGGAGAACGGCGTCGTCGTGATGGAACAGACGGGGAAGGTGGCCGTCAACGGAGAGACGGGAGAGCTGCTTGAACACGTTCCCTACGTTCTCGACGAGATGCCCCTGGAGCTGACCACCGAGCCCAAGCACGGCTACCAGATGGAGGTGAGGGACTTCACCCTCTCGAAGGAGGAGGCCAAGGAGTTGGCTCAAATAAAGTTAGCGTCCCTCCTGAAGCTCCCCAGGTCCGCCATAAAGGTGGTGGGAGGGAACAAGCTCCTCTGGCCCGTCTGGAAGGTCTGGGTGGAGGTGAGGGAGGGCACCTACCGCCTTGACGTGGACGGCGTCACGGGCATGGTTTTCGGGGCCGAGAAGGTTCCCGAGAGGGAGCTGGGCTGGTACGAGATCACTCAGCAGGTGCTCACGGAGCTGAGGTCCCCCCGCGGCTGGATAAAGTACCTGAACAAGCTGGCGGAGCTCCTGAGGGTTCCCCCGTGGGTGGTCTACACCGCGGTCTTCGGACTGATCCTCTACCTGCTTTATATTATCTTCGTCAGGTAGTAACAAGCCGTGGTCCCCCGTTAAAAACGGCGCTGCTCTCCTTTTCTCGTCGTGGAAAAGCCCCTGATCTCCTTCTCAGAGGGCAGCAGCGACGTGGAGAAAAGGCTGCTCTCCCTTGAAAGGGAGCTCCTTTT
The DNA here is from genome assembly GCA_013154145.1 of Candidatus Iainarchaeum sp. GTDB lineage: Archaea > Iainarchaeota > Iainarchaeia > JAADDC01 > JAADDC01 > WANZ01. The sequence goes on from JAADDC010000063.1 coordinate 11,302, forward strand.
ACTGAAAAGTCGTGTCCGGAAGCTCGAGGAAGCCCTGAAGGAGTACTTAAAAGAAGAGGAGCCCGAGGAGGCCCTGTTAACCACCCTCGACGTGAGCAACCCCCGGGTGGTGGAGATCGTCCTCGACTGGGTCAACTTCATGCTCTCGAAGGTGGGGGAGGAGGAGCTCCCCGTGCTATTGGACTACTACCGCTCCATCGGCTGGATATCCCGGGAGGTGGCGGAGATGCTCCTCCGCTACGCCCGGGGCATCAGGGTGGAGAGCTACAGGGGGTACATGACCCCCGAGGATCACGTGAAGAGCCTCGAGTACATAAACCGCATAAGGGAGGCGATGGGAAGATGAAGCTGGCCGTGCTCTCGGGGAAGGGCGGTGTGGGCAAGACCCTGCTCTCCATCAACCTCTCCGTCATCTTTGCCCAGGAGGGCTACAAGGTACTGCTGGTGGATGCCAACTTCTCGGCCCCCACGGTGGCCACCTACTTCAAGACCGTCCCCAACACCCACACCATAGACGAAGCCTTGGCAAAGGGTGCCACGGACCTCTCCTCCCTCGTGTGGATACACCCGTCGGGCGTGCACTTCGTGACACCCTCCTTCAACCTCGTGGGCCTCGACGACGAGACCCTCAGGAACATCTTCACCCTATTATCCCCCCTCTTCCCCAACTACGACTTCGTGATTTTCGACGGTCCTGCCGGCGTAGAGAAGGACGCCTACTACACGGTTCTCCACTCGGACGCGGCCCTCATCGTCACAAACCCCAACTACCCTGCCCTCTACAACGCCCTGAAGGTCAACTACTTCGTCCAGGCCATGAAGAAGCCCGTGGTGGGCGCCGTCCTCAACATGGTCACGGGCAAGGACGAGGTGTCCCGGGAGGAGGCCCAGGCCATCGTGGAGGCCCCCATCATCGGCGAGATCCCCTATGATCCGGAGGTGAAGAAGGCCGTTAACGCTGGTCAGCCCGTGGTCCTCTACAACCCCAATGCGCCCGCGTCGAGGGCCATATACCAGATTGCCGAGGCGCTGTTGGGCAGGAAGCTCAGGAGGAAGCCCAGGGGCGGAGGTATCGGCGACATCATCAAGCGCGTCATCGACTGGCTGCTGGGATAAGGGCTTTAAGGTTTCCGAACGTCAGCTTTAAAACACTTTTTAAACTCCTTAAACGACGATCAGCTTCGCCCCGGTGGGGTGCCCATGGCCAGCAAGAAGCGTTCTATTCTGGACCACGTTTTTGTGCCCAAGGCGAGGATTCTCTCCAAGGAAGAGGTGGAAGAGGTACTCAGGAAGTACAGGGTGAGCAAGGAGAACCTTCCCAAAATCCTTGAGACCGACCCGGTGGTTGTGGAACTCGGGGCGAAGAAGGGGGACGTCATCGAGTTCATTAGAAACTCCCCCGTGGCGGGGAAGAGCATCTATTACCGCGTGGTGATATGATGGGCTACTGGGAGCTGGTAGACGCCTACTTCAGGCAGGAGACCCTCGTGAGTCAGCAGATCGATTCTTACAACCAGTTCGTGGAGGAGCGCATACCCGAGATCATAGAGGAGCACTCCGTCATCGACCCCGAGGTGGGGGACCTGGTCATCGAGGTGAAGGGCTATCACATAGAGCGACCTTATATGCAAGAAATAGACGGTGCCCACAGGCGCCTCTACCCCATGGAGGCCAGGATCAGGAACCGCAGCTACATGGCGCCCATCTACCTGGACATGATTGCCATCAGGAGGAACGTGGAGATACAGAGGGCGCGAATAAGGATTGGCGAGATCCCCGTGATGGTCAAGTCCACCCTCTGCTGGCTGAACGGGCTCTCCCCCAAGGAGCTGGTGGCCCTCGGGGAGGACCCCCTTGACTTCGGCGGCTACTTCATCATCAACGGCGTCGAGAAGGCCCTCGTGGCCCACGACGAGCCGGCCCCCAACAAGATCATGGTCTCACGGGCCGACGAACAAAAGACGAAGATCATCGCCCAGGTCTTCTCCCGGAGGGGCGCCTACACGGGGAAGACCATGGTCATCAGGCGAAAGGACGGCATCTGGAACGTTTCCTTCCCCTCCGTGCTCCAGATCCGCTGGACGGTTCTCATGAGGGCCCTGGGCTTCACGGACGATCAGGAGATCCTGGACGCCCTCATCGGGGAGAAGGAAGTGGTCAACGACGTGCTCCTCAACCTCGAGCAGTCGGAGGTTAAAACAGAGGAAGAGGCCCTGGAGATGATAGGTAGAATTGTGGCGCCCGGCCAGATCAGGGAGTACCAGCTCAGGAGGGCCCAGGAGGTCATTGACAACTTCCTGCTTCCCCACATAGGGACCCAGCCCGAGCACCGCAAGGCCAAGGGCTACTTCCTCATCCGCATGGCCGAGCGCACCTCCGAAGTTTACTACAACCTCCGTCCTGTGGACGACAAGGATCACCTGGCCAACAAGCGGATAGAGCTTGCGGGCCGCCTCATGGAGACCCTCTTCGTCTTCGCCCTGAGGGCCCTCATCAGGGACATCAGGTTCCAGGTGGAGAGGGCCCTGGCCAGGAGGAAGAGGATCAGGCTCCAGACCATCGTGAGGCCCGGTGCCTTCACGGACGCCGTCTACTTCGCCATGAACACGGGCACCTGGCCCAACAGGAGGACCGGCGTTTCCCAGATCCTCAACAGGACCAACTTCATCGCCCCCATCTACGAGCTCAACAGGGTCAAGTCCCCCCTCTCCAAGAAGCGAAAGAACTTCGAGGCGAGGGAAGTGCACGGCACCCACTTCGGCCGCTTCTGCCCCATACAAACACCCGAGGGTCAGTCCTGTGGTCTCGTTAAGTACTTCGCCCTGATGGCCCGCACCACCACGGCCGACGACCCCGAGAGGATTGAAAGGCTCCTGAGAAAGCTTGGTGTCACGACGGTGGTAGGATGAAGGAGGCGAAGGTCTACGTCAACGGTAGGCTCCTGGGCTTCCACCCCGAGCCCAAGAAGCTCGTGGAAGAGCTTCGAAAGAGGAGGAGGAGTGGTCAGATTCCTCCCTTCGTGTCCGTCACCTACTACGAGAACACCAACGAGGTTTACGTCTACACGGACGCCGGCAGACTGTCCCGTCCCCTCATCGTCGTCAAGAACGGCAAGCCCCTCCTCACCAAGACCCACCTGAAGATGATCAGGGAGGGGAAGCTCAAGTGGAGCGATCTAGTAAAACAAGGTATCATCGAGTACCTTGACCCCGAGGAGGAGGAGAACGCGTACATAGCCGTCTCCGAGGAGGAGCTCACCCCCGAGCACACTCACCTGGAGATTCACCCGGCCATCGTCCTGGGCTTCGGCGTGAACCTCATCCCCTGGCCCGAGAAGAACCTCACCACGAGGCTGCTCCACGGCGCCAAGATGGGCGACCAAGGCCTCGGCCTCTACGCCTCCAACTTCAGGATCCGCACGGATACCATGAGTTACGTCCTCTACTACCCCCAGAAGCCCATAGTGAGGACCCGGGTCTTCAAGTACGCCCACCTGGACCGCCGGCCCTATGGCCAGAACATCGTGGTGGCGGTGATCCCCTACGAGGGCTACAACATGATGGACGCCATCATCATGAACAAGGACTCCATCGAGAGGGCCCTCTTCAGGGCCGTGTTCTTCAGGACCTACGAGGCGGTGGAGAGGAGGTACCCCGGCGGCCAGAGGGACCGCTTCGAGATACCCGACGAGAGCGTGAGCGGATACCTGGGAGAGGAGGCCTACCACGCCCTCGGCGAGGACGGCATCGCCATCCCCGAGACGAAGGTCAAGGGCGGTGACGCGCTGGTGGGAAGGACGTCTCCGCCAAGGTTCTTGGAGGACGTGGCCCACTTCGGCATCATGGAAGAACGGAGGAGGGAGAACTCCGTCCTCGTGAGGCCCGACGAGGAGGGCTACGTGGACACGGTGATGATCACCTCCGACGAGAACGGCCACAGGCTGGTGAAGATAAAGCTAAGGCAGGAGAAGATCCCCGAGATCGGCGACAAGTTCACGGCGAGGATGGGCCAGAAGGGTGTCATCGGCATGATCGTGCCCCAGGAGGACATGCCCTTCACGCCCCAGGGCGTGGTCCCTGACCTCATCTTCAACTCCCACGCATTCATCTCGAGGATGACCGTCTCCTACGTCCTGGAGATCCTCGGCGCCAAGGCCGCCGCCCTGGAGGGCTGGGAGGAAGTGGACGCCACCATGGGCGAGGGCATGGACGCCGAGGACTTTGAGAAGGTTTTGAGGGCCCACGGATTCAGGAAGACGGGCAAGGAGATCCTCTATGATGGAAAGAGCGGCGAGGAGATCGAGGCCGATATCTTCATCGGTCCCATTTACTATCTCCGGCTCAAGCACCTGGTGTCCCAGAAGTACCAGGCGAGGGCCAGGGGCCCCGTCCAGATACTCACCCGGCAGCCCACGGAGGGGAGGTCCAGGGAGGGTGGCATCCGCTTCGGCGAGATGGAGAGGGACACCCTCATCGGCCACGGCGCCGCCCTCACCCTCTACGAGAGGCTCGTGGAGGAGTCCGACAAGACCACCATACTCGTCTGTGAGAAGTGTGGCAACATCGGCGTGGACGACGCCATCAGGAAGAAGCGCTACTGTCCCGTCTGTGGATCCACGAAGGTCCACGAGGTGGACGTGTCCTACGCCTTCAAGCTGCTCCTGGATGAGCTCAAGTCGCTGGGCATATACCCCAAGCTAAAACTCAAGGACAAGGCGTGAGAGCATGGTGAGGAAGAAGACCATAGGGGCCATCGAGTTTGGCATACTCTCCCCGGACATGATTAGAAAGATGAGCACCGTGGAGGTCACTGTCCCCGAGACCTACGACGCCGACGGCTTCCCCGTGGAAGGGGGCCTCATGGACCCGAGGATGGGCGTCGTGGACCCCGGGCTGAGGTGCAAGACCTGTGGCCAGAAGATGAACAAGTGTCCGGGCCACTTTGGCAGGATAGAGCTGGTGAGGCCCGTCATCCACACCGAGTACATCAAGTACGTGGAGGGCTTCCTGCAGGCCACCTGCGCCAAGTGTGGCAGGCTCGTCTTCTCCGACGAGACCATCGAGAAGGTCAAGAAGAAGTACCCGCCCAAGATGAGGTTCAAGTACTTCGTGAAGAAGGGGGCGGAGGTGCGGAAGTGTCCCCACTGTGGCTACGAGAGGCCCAAGATCAAGTTCGAGAAGCCCTACAACTTCTTCGAGATCACCGGGGAGGAGGAGAAGAAGATATGGCCCACGGAGATCCGCGAGCGCTTCGAGCGCATCCCCGACAAGGACGTGGAGGCCATGGGCTTCAACCCCAACAAGTTTAGGCCCGAGTGGCTCATCCTCACGGTCCTTCCCGTTCCGCCCGTCACCATTAGACCTTCCATCATCCTCGAGACCGGCGAGAGGGCCGAGGACGACCTCACCCACAAGCTGGCGGACATCGTCTACACCAACCAGCGCCTGAAGGAGAACATCGACGCCGGCGCTCCCCAGCTCATCATCGAGGACCTCTGGGACCTGCTCCAGTATCACGTGACCACCTTCTTCAACAACGAGGCCCCCGGCGTTCCGCCCTCCCGGCACCGCTCCGGCAGGCCCCTCAAGACCCTCGTCCAGAGACTTAAAGGTAAGGAGGGCCGCTTCCGCTACAACCTCTCCGGAAAGAGGGTGAACTTCGCCGGGAGGACCGTCATCTCCCCTGACATCAAGATCTCCGTGGGAGAGGTGGGCGTTCCCCAGATCATGGCCGAGGAGATCACCGTCCCCGTCCACGTCACCGAGTGGAACATCGACGAAGTGAAGGAGTACATCAAGCGGGACGAGTACCCGAGGGCCCTCTACATCATAAGGCCCAACGGCACCCGGAAGCGCATCACGCCCGACAACAGGGAGGACATACTGGAGGAGCTCGCCCCCGGTTACATCGTGGAGAGGCAGGTGGTGGACGGCGACATCGCCCTCTTCAACAGGCAGCCCTCCCTCCACAGGGTTTCTCTCATGGCCCACAGGGTGAGGGTGCTCCCCGGCCGCACCCTCAGGATCAATCCCCTGGCAAACAAGCCCTACAACGCCGACTTCGACGGCGACGAGATGAACATACACTTCGTCCAGACGAAGGACGCCCAGACCGAGTCGAGAGAACTAGTGGCCGTCAAGTACAACATGATTTCTCCCCGCCACGGGAGGATACTGGTCACCGCCGACGAGGACGCCCTCACGGGCATGTTCCTCCTCACGTGGAAGGACACGAAGCTCACGAAGGAGCAGGCCGCCGAGCTCCTCTACGCCATCGGCATAACGGAGCTCCCGGAGCCCGACGAGGACGGCCTCATATCCGGCAAGAAGATCTTCTCTATGCTCCTGCCCAAGGACATGAACATCGAGTTCCCCACCAAGCTCTGCGAGTACGCCAAGAAGTTTGGCTACTGCGAGGACTGCCGCAACTGTGACCTGGAGACCTACGTGGTCATCAAGGACGGGGAGCTGCTGAAGGGCGTCATAGACGAGGAGGCCATAGGCACCAAGGGCAAGATCATCCACTACATCTACAGGGTTTACGGGCCCGAGGAGGCCGAGCGCTTCGTCAACCGCATCGGCATACTCTCCACCATGGCCATCAAGATGCTGGGCTTCACCATCTCCTACGAGGAGCTCAAGATCGACGAGGAGACCAAGAAGAAGATCGAGCAGATCATCGAGGAGGGCGAGAAGAAGGCCCTCGAGTACATAGAGCTCTACAAGAAGGGCAAGCTGGAGCCCATACCCGGCTTCTCCGAGGAGGAGAGCCTCGAGCTTTACATCATCCAGTCCCTGGAGGAGGCCAGGAAGAAGGTGACGGCCATCGTGGTGAAGGAGAAGTTCGAGGACTTCCTCAAGAACCCGGCCACCGCCCAGGGCTTCGTGATGATCATCTCCGGTGCCCGTGGTAAGGTCTCCAACATCATCAACCTGGTGGCCTTCCAGGGACAGGCCTACGTCAGGGAGAAGCGTCCCCACAGGGGCTTCATGGGGAGGGTGACCGCCCACTTCAAGCCCGGGGACATCTCCCCCAGGGCCAGGGGCTTCGTGAAGCGCTCCCTCAGGGAGGGCCTCGGCATGCTGGACATCTTCTTCTGGGGCATGGGCGGCAGGATCGGAGAGGTGGACAAGGGTGTGTCCACCCAGATCTCCGGCTACTACTACAGGCGCCTCTCCAACGCCCTCATGGACGTCATCGTCTTCCCCGACGGCACCCTCAGGGAGGTCACCAACGACGCCCTCATCGCCTACCGCTTCGGCGACGACGGCATGAACCCCATGGCGGCCCTCGACGGAAAGCTGCCCCTGGATATCCTCTACGCCAAGATGAAAAAGCTGAAGGGTGAGAAGAAATGACGCTCCCCGAGTACATAAAGGAGTACGTGGCCGAGTGGGCCAAGGAAAGGGGCTTAAAGAAAAAGGAGATCGAGGAGTTCCTCAAGTTCCTGGAGGAGTACATAAGGGAGAATGCCGTGGACCCCTGGGAGGCCATAGGCATCGTCACGGCCCAGTCCCTGGGTGAGCCCGCAACCCAGGCAACCCTCAGGACCTTCCACATGGCCGGATCGGCCGAGGTCTCCGTGGCGTCGGGTATGGACCGCATCCTGGAGATTGTAGATGGGTTGAAGAAGATCCAGACCCCCGTCATGTACGTTTACCTCAACCCGCCCTACAACAAGGACGAGGAGAAGGCCCGGGAGTTCGCCCGCTCCCTGGAGGAGATCATCGTCTCGGACATCGCCGTGGTGAAGGAGGACTTCGTGAAGAAGACCATCACCATCGTCTTCAACAAGAAGGAGATCGAGCGCAGGGGCGTGGACATCAAGGCGGTGATCAAGAAGATCGAGGGGAAGGTGAAGGGGAGCTTCGACGAGAAGAAGTACGTCTACAAGATACAGCTGCCCAAGGACATGCCCCTCATGAAGATGCGCAAACTGGCCCAGTCCCTCGAAAGGTTGCAGATCTCTGGCCTGAAGGGCATAAAGAGGGCGCTGGTGAAGAAGGAGGGCGACGAGTTCATCATCACCACCTCCGGCACCAACCTCAAGGCGATATTAAAGAAGAAGGAGGTGGACCACACCAGGACCTACTCCAACAACATACACGAGGTGGCGGAGGTTCTGGGCATAGAGGCGGCCCGCTACCTCATCATAGAGGAGCTCTACAAGGCCTACATGGGTGCAAAGCTCCTGGTTGACAAGCGACACCTGGCCCTGGTAGCCGACGCCATGACCGCCCGGGGGGTCATCACCCCCATCGGAAGGACGGGCATAGCCGGCCGCAAGGGCTCCGTCCTCGCCAGGGCTGCCTTCGAGGAGACCAACAAGCACCTGGTGGAGGCCAGCGCCTGGAACGAGGTTGACCATTTAAAGGGTATCGTGGAGAATCTAATCGTTGGTCTGCCCATCAAGGCAGGCACGGGCAGGGTCAAGCTGAAGATGAAGCTCAGGTGATGCCATGGACATAGGTTTCCAGCTGAAGAGGGCCATGGAAACGGGGGACGTGAAGCTGGGCTTCAGGAGCGTCGAGAAGTCCCTCCTCAACGGCCGCTCCAAGCTCATCATCATGGCTGAGCGCGTTCCCGAGCGCATAAAGATGAGGATCACGCACCTGGCCAAGGTTGCCAACGTTCCCGTTTATGTGTTCAAGGGCGGCTCCCTGGACCTGGGGGAGCTGGCTGGACGGCCCCACTTCGTGGCAGTCATCTCCATCGACGATCCCGGGGATTCAAGCATACTGGAGCTGGCCAAGGAGGTCACATCGTGAGGCTGACGACGGACCAGATACGGATGATGGCAGCCTTTGAGTCGGTCACCGGGGTACTGGCCCGGGACTGCATCTTCGATGATAGGAGTGCGGTTTTTGTGGTGGACGAGCGATCCGTCGGAAAGGCCGTCGGAAAGAAGGGGCAGAACGTGAAGAAGTTGCAGAACCTCCTCAATCGAAGGGTGGAGGTCATAGGCTACTCCGACGACCCCGTGAGATTCCTTAAAAACATTTTCCACCCTGCACATATCTTAGCCGTTAACGTGATAGACAAGAACGGCAAGAAGATTGCCCGCGTTCACATCGATAAAGAAAGCAAAAGGATATTTGAGCGCAAGATCGAGTCGAGGATGAAGATCGCAAAGACCCTTGCCAAGCGGTACTTCAACATTGACAATGTGGTGGTGATGTAATGGGGAAGGGTGAGTTCGGAGCCGCCAAGCTCATCAAGGACCGGAAGAAGTGGCGGAAGAAGGACCGCCACTACAGGAAGTACAAGCTGTTCAACTGGCTGAAGAAGTACGATCCCCTGGAAGGGGCGCCCATGGCAAGGGCCATCGTTCTCGAGAAGCGTGAAGTGGAGCAGAAGCAGCCCCACTCCGGTCTCATCAAGGCTGTCAGGGTTCAGATCATCAAGAACGGCAGGGAGGTCACCGCCCACGTCCCCAGGAACAACGCCATCAAGTACGTGGACGAGCACGACGAGGTGATCATCGAGTCCCTGGGCGGTTCCCAGAGGGGTCCCATCGGCTCCATGTGGGGCATCAAGTTCAGGGTCATCATGGTGAACGGCATCTCCCTGGAGATGCTGAGGACCGGCCGCAAGGAGAAGCCCAGGAGATGATACCATGAAGGTCTTTGGACGCTGGCCCACGGAGGGAGTGACCGTCAACGACATCTCCCTGGCACCCTACATCAACCTTAACTGCATGATCATCCCCCACTCCCACGGTCGATTTGCCAAGAAGCGCTTCGGGAGGAAGAACGTCTGCATCGTGGAGAGACTTATCAATAAGATCATGAGGAGCGGGCAGGGCTCCCGTAAGGTGGCCGGCCGCTTCATCCGCGGCAGGGACAACACGGGCAAGAAGCTGTTGGCCATGAAGATCGTCGAGAAGGCCTTCGAGATCGTGGAGGAGAGGACCAAGAAGAACCCCATTCAGGTTCTGGTGGACGCCGTCATCAACGCCGGCCCCAGGGAGGACGTGGTGAGGGTCCAGATGGGTGGCGTGATCATCCCCGTGGCCGTGGACGTCTCTCCCCTGAAGAGGCTGGACGTGGCCCTCAAGAACATCGCCCTGGCGGCCTTCTACAAGTCCTTCAACAACAAGACCCCCGTGTGGGAAGCTCTGGCTGAGGAGCTCATTCTCGCCTCCCAGAACGACCCGCAGAGCTTTGCGGTGTCCCGTAGGGAGGAGATCGAGCGCATAGCAAGGGCGTCGAGGTGATGAGATGGGCAAGCTCGAGGAGGTTGCGGCGAGGATACAGAAGGTCATGAGGGAGAGGGAGAGGATAAGGAACATCGGCATAGTGGCCCACATTGACCACGGCAAGACCACCCTCACGGACAACCTCGTGGCCGCAGGTGGCCTCATGAGCGAGGAGCTGGCGGGCAAGCAGCTCATGCTCGACTTCTACGAGCCCGAGAGGGAGAGGGGCATCACCATCATGGCCGCCAACATCTCCATCGTTTACGATCTAGATGGCAAGGACTACCTGGTCAACATCATAGACACTCCCGGCCACGTGGACTTCGCCGGCGAGGTCGTGAGGGCCATGAGGGCCGTAGACGGCGTCATACTCGTCGTGGACGCCGTTGAGGGCGTGATGCCCCAGACGGAGACGGTGCTCCGAATGGCCCTGAAGGAGAGGGTCAAGCCCGTCCTCTTCATCAACAAGGTGGACCGCCTCATCAACGAGCTCCAGCTGGAGCCCCAGGCCATGCAGGAGCGCTTCGTCAAGATCATCAACGACGTAAACAACCTTATTTACAAGTATGCCCCCGAGGAGTTCAGGGACAAGTGGCAGGTGAGCGTCCAGGACGGCAGCGTCGCCTTCGGCTCGGCTTACCACAACTGGGCCCTCTCGGTTCCCTACTCCAAGATCTCGGGCATCACCTTCAAGGATGTTTACGAATATCTGAAGAGTGGTAACCAGAAGGAGCTGGCCAAGAAGTCCCCCCTCTACGACGTGGTCATCCGCATGGTGATTCAACATCTCCCGGACCCCGTCACCGCCCAGAGGTACAGGATACCCCACCTCTGGCCCGGCGACATTAACTCCGAGATCGGCCAGGCCATGCTCAACTGTGATCCCAACGGGAAGTTGGTGATGGTCATCACGGACGTCTCCGTGGACCCCCACGCCGGTGAGGTCGCCACGGGAAGGGTCTTCTCCGGCACCCTCAAGAGGGGCATGAAGGTGAAGATGATTGGCAACAAGACGGAGGCCACCGTGCAGCAGATCTCCATCTACATGGGCCCCCACAGGCTGAGGGTGGAGGAGATCCCCGCCGGCAACATCGCCGCCATCGTGGGGCTCAAGGACGTCTGGGCCGGCGAGACCCTCGCCGAGGAGGAGATTCCTCCTTTCGAGTCCTTCAAGACGAACCTGGAGCCCGTCATCTCCGCCGCCGTCGAGGCCAAGAACATGAAGGACATCGCCAAGCTCGGCGAGGTCCTCCGCAAGATCATGAAGGAGGATCCCAGCGTGCGGGTGGAGATGAACCAGGAGACGGGCGAGTACGTCGTCTCGGGCATGGGTGAGCTCCACCTGGAGATCATCAAGTACCGCATCGAGAACGACTACGGGATTCCCGTCAACATGAGCCCGCCCACGGTGGTTTACAGGGAGGGTGTAGGCAAGAAGTCCGAGACGGTGGAGTCCAAGTCTCCCAACCGTCACAACAAGTTTTATATTCACGTGGAACCCCTCGAGGAGGGCGTCCTCAAGGCCATTCTCGAGGGAGAGATCCCGCAGGGCAAGTACAAGGAGAAGCAGCACGTGGACAAGCTGGTGGCCGCAGGCATGGACCCCGAGGACGCCAAGAACGTCTGGGCAGTCTACAACGGCAACGTATTCGTGGACAGGACCAGGGGTGTGCAGTACCTCCACGAGACCAAGGAGCTCATCATACAGGCCTTCCAGGAGGCCATGGACGACGGTCCCCTGGCCAGGGAGAAGGTCATGGGCGTGAAGGTGGTCCTGGACGACGCCGTCCTCCACGAGGACGCCGTCCACAGGGGACCGGCCCAGGTGATACCCGCTGTCAAGAGGGGTATATACGCCGCCATGCTCAAGGCGGACCCCTTCCTCTGGGAGCCCAAGCAGTACGTGTACATAACGGTGCCCCAGGAGTACATGGGCGATGTCAACAGGGAGCTCCAGATGAGGAGGGCCCAGATCGAGGAGATACGCAGCGAGGGCGAGTCCATCATCATAAAGGCAAAGGTACCAGTGAGGGAGATGATTGGGTTCTCCGCCGCCCTGCGCTCTGCCACCCAGGGCAGGGCCATCTGGACCTACGAGTTCGCTGGATATGAGCGGGTTCCACGTGAACTTCAGGATGAGATAGTTAAGGAAGTTAGAACCCGGAAGGGTGAGTCCCCAGAACCGCCCAAGCCGGAAGACTTCCTTGAGTGAAGGAGGTGAGTAGAATGGCAAGGGAGAAGCCCCACCTGAACATCGTGTTTATAGGCCACGTGGACCACGGCAAGTCCACGACCATTGGTAGGCTTTTTTACGACCTTGGATTGATTGACGAGAGGACCCTGGAGGAGTACAGGAAGGAAGCAGAGGAGAAGGGCAAGGTCGGCTTCGAGTTCGCCTACGTCATGGACAGGCTCAAGGAGGAGAGGGAAAGAGGTATTACCATTGACATCGCCTACAGGGACTTCGAGACCAAGAAGTACTACTTCACCATCATCGACGCGCCTGGCCACCAGGACTTCGTCAAGAACATGATTACGGGTGCCTCCCAGGCAGACGCGGCCGTGCTGGTGGTGGCAGCGCCCGAGGGCATCATGCCCCAGACCAGGGAGCACGCCATACTGGCAAAGACCCTGGGCATCAACCAGATCATCGTCTTCGTCAACAAGATGGACATGGTGAACTACGACAAGGCCAAGTTCGAGCAGCTCAAGGAGGAGCTCATGAAGTTCCTCCAGGGTATTGGCTACAGGCCCGAGCAGATCAAGGCCATCATACCCGGCTCCGCCCTCAAGGGCGACAACGTGGTCAAGAAGTCCGAGAACATGCCCTGGTACAACGGTCCCACCCTCTACGAGGCCTTTGACCTCCTGGAGGAGCCACCGAGGCCCATCGACAAGCCCCTCAGGATACCCATCGAGAAGGCCCTCTCCATCAAGGGTGTGGGTACGGTGCTCACCGGCAGGGTGGAGTCCGGCATACTGAGGCCCGGTGACAAGATCATCCTGCAGCCCATCGGCCTCACGGGCGAAGTGAAGTCCATCGAGATGCACCACCAGCCCCTGAACGAGGCAAGGCCCGGTGACAACATCGGCTTCAACGTCAAGGGCATCGGCAAGGACGACGTCAAGAGGGGTGACGTGGTGGGCCACGTGGACAACCCGCCCACGGTGGCAGAGAGGTTCACGGCACAGGTGATCGTCCTCTACCACCCCACGGCCATCACCGCAGGCTACACGCCCGTGTTCCACATCCACACGGCACAGGTGGCCGCCACCTTTGACAAGCTGCTGAAGAAGATGGACCCCAGGACCGGCCAGGTGGTGGAGGAGAACCCACAGTTCCTCAAGACCGGTGACGCTGCCCTGGTGGAGATCGTGCCCACCAAGCCCGTGGTCGTCGAGAAGTTCCAGGACTTCCCAGCGCTGGGCAGGTTCGCCGTCCGTGACATGAGCAAGACCGTGGCCGTGGGCATCGTCAAGGACGTGGTGCCCAGGAGCAAGTGATCCCCCACCCCTTTCCTTTATCTTTGAGGTGAGAGCATGAAGGCCAGAATAAAGCTGTGGTCGACGGACTACAAGGTCCTTGAGCAGACCGTTGGCATGATAAAGGAGACGGCCGAGCGCATGGGCGTGAAGGTCAGCGGCCCCATTCCCCTGCCCACCAAGAAGCTCAAGATAGCCGTGAGGTATTCTCCCGACGGACAGGGCTCAGAAACCTACCAGCACTGGGAGATGAGGATCCACAAGCGCATCCTCGAAGTGCCCGCCGACGACAGGGTCATGAAGGCATTGCTCCGCATCCCCATCCCCGACAAGGTAAAAATAGAAATAAAGATGCTGAGCGAGTGATCACTCGACGACGTAGCCCGTGCCGTGGTGCTCGTGGTACAGCTTCACCAGCTCCTTGTAGAGTTTAAACATCCTCCGGGCAAATTCGTCGTCAACCC